>CAUJGH010000317.1 GCA_963169575.1 Myxococcota bacterium
CGCGGGACGAAGCTCGTCGTCTTCTGCGACGACGCCTACTTCGGCCTGTTCTACCACCTCGGCGCCCCGTCGATGACCGAGTCGCTGTTCGGCCGCCTCACCGGTCGGCATCCGAACCTGCTCGCGGTCAAGCTCGACGGAGCGACCAAGGAGCTCTTCGTCTGGGGCCTCCGCTGCGGCTTCATCACCTTCGGTCCGGGCCGCCCCGAGACCGCCGAGGTCGTTTGTGAAGTCCTCGATGCGAAGGCGCGCGGCGCCATCCGCGGCGGGATCTCGAACGTGCCCCAGCTCTCGCAGTCGATCGTCGAGCGGGCGCTCGCGGCGCCCGGCGTCGACGCCGAGCGGGCCGAGAAATGCGAGATCCTGCGCGTGCGCGCCGCCCGGGTCCACGAGATCGCGAGCCAGCCCCGTTTCGCGGAGAGCTGGTCCGTCTATCCCTTCAACAGCGGCTATTTCATGCTGGTCGAGGTGAAGGGCGTCGACGCGGAGAAGCTGCGCGTCCATCTGCTCGACGCGTACGGCGTCGGGCTGATCGCGACGAGCGCGACCGACATCCGCGTCGCCTTCTCCTGTCTCGAGGTCGAGCAGGTCGAGCCGCTCTTCGAGGCGCTCCACGAGGCGATCCAGAAGCTGCGCTGAAGACGCGCCGGTCCAGCTCCGTCCGCCAGCGCCGGCCGGCTCCAGCCGATCATTGCCCGGCGGCTTCGATGGCGTCGAAGGCGCGCACGAGTTCGAGCTGGAGCGCGATGCCGCGGGTCAGTGCGTCGATCGAGATGCGCTCGTCGGCGCCGTGCACCCCGCCGAGCTCCTCGTTCGTCAGCGCACGCGGAACGAAGCCGTAGGCGACGATGCCGTTCTCGCGGAACCAATGGGCATCCGTGAATCCGCCGATCAGGCGCGGGACCACGAGGCCGACCGGATCCTGACGTCCGGCCACGGCTTCGATCGCGCGGTAGAGCGGGGTGTCGGCCGACGATGCCCGCGACGGGAAGCTCAGGACCTCCTCGATCTCGATCGTGCTGTCGTCGATCAGCGCGCCGATCGCCGCCGTGAAGTCCGCGCAGGATCGGCCGGGAAGAAGCCGGGCGTCGAGCTGGGCGCGCGCGACCGAAGGCGCGACGTTGGTCGCGGGACCGCCCTCGAGCAGCGTGATCGAGATCGTGTTGCGGACGAGCGCGTTCTGGCTCGGGTCGTCGAGGAAGCGTCGACGAAAACCCTCGTCGCGCTCGAGGGCGCCGGAGAGGTTCTGATAGGCGGCGCGATCCCATTCGGGCGCGAGCGGCGCGAGCGCCGCGAACATCGCCTCGACCTCGGCGAGCACGCGGACCGGCGACTCCGCGCGCCGGATCTTGTCGAGCGCCGCGATCAGTCGCGGCACCGCATCGTCGCGCGTCGGCGCCGAGCTGTGGCCCCCGCGGCCATGGGCGCGCAGCTCGAGCCAGCACGGGGATTTCTCGGTCAACGAGACGCCCCAGATCGGCGGATGCGGTGTCTCGTCGCTCGAGGCGAGCTGGATGCCGCCGCCCTCGGTCAGCAGGTAGCCCATGCCCTCGATCAGCTCGGGATGGTGTTCGAGCAGCCAGCCCGCGCCATTGCGCCCCCCCGCCTCCTCGTCGGGGGTCGCGAGAAAGAGCAGATCGCGCTCGAGCCGCTCCCCCGAGTTCGCGAGCTCGATCAGCGCCATCAAATGGATCACGGCGATGCCCTTCGCGTCGAGCGCCCCGCGGCCCCAGACATGGCCCTCCGCGATGCGGCCTGAAAAGGGAGGAACGGTCCATTCGGAAGGATCCGCTGGCACGGTATCGAGATGGGAGAGCAGGATCAGGCCGGGCCGCTTGCTGCGGCCCCGGAGTCGACCCCACACCGCGGCTCGGGGCTTTCCACCGTTGGGATTTGGCGTCGTCACGACGTCGCTCTCGATCCCCTCTCTAGAGAGGATCTCGGCGAGCCGATAGGCGAGTGCCTGTTCACGTCCGGGTGGATTGACCGTCTGCATCCGGATCGCCTCGGACAAGACCTCGCTGGCGCGCTCGGCGACGGAAGCTCGTGGAAAGAGCTCGTCGAAGGGCCACGCGGCGTGAGCCGGTGTGATCGTGATGACGGAAAAGAAGACGAGAGCGAGCGAGGAAGCGAAGGAGAAGGCGTTGCCCAGCGCGCGTGCAGCGATGGCGCGCGATTCGGCAAGGCGCCGCGAACGGTTCGGGTCTCGGCGTTTTCCGTCGATTTTCACGAGGCGGCGCGGCGTATGCAATGCATGCATCGAAGGACGGCTCTTGCGGGGGGCGTGCATCGAAGCCTCGGACCGTGCGGACATGAAGCTCCTCGAACCTCGGATGCGAGGTCGATCGAATGGGGATTCTAGTGTGATGAAGATCACGATGCAGACCCGCTTCCATCGGGCTAAACATAGCCCTTGCCTCGGTACCCCCAGGAGACTCTCTTGAGCGACCAGCCGAACGACGACGGGCGAGACGTGCGAGAGCCGAGCCCGAGCAAGCCGTGGGCCGCATTCCGATCGCAGGTCGGCCTGCGCGCCGGTTCCTGGGCGGCGGCTGGAGCCGAGCGCGTCTCCCGCGGCGGCGATCTTGTTAGGCAAATGCTGGCTCATTCCTTCGAGACCCGGATCGGTGTGGCGGTGATGCTGGTGCTGATCAGCGCCGTCGTCGGGTACGCGTTCGGCGGACGGGTGATCGCTGCGGCGCCGGGCGTCTCGGTCGATGGGCTCGACGACGCCTTCGCGCATGCGGCGCATGCCTTCTCGGGCGAGGGCGAATTCGAAGGTGGCGAGAGCGCTCGGGAGTTCGACCTCGAGATGCCCGATGGGATCGAGCTCGCTTCGGGCGAGCTCGTCGCTCGTTATGCGCCCGTGTCGATCGACGCCCTGCCCGTGCACCGGCCGGTCGTCAGTGAGGGGCCGGTCCTCCCGGCGGAGCCCGCCGTGGTCCAGGGTCCGGCCCTGAAGGACGAGCTGACGCTCGTGACCGAAGGCGAGATCCAGGGCAGCCTGGCTTCCTCGCTGCGAAGGCAGAACGTCTCCCCGGCCGCGATCCACCTGATCTCGACCGAGCTCCGCAAGGTCTTCGACTTCCGCCGCTCGCGAGCCGGCGACGCCTACCGCCTGACCCAGGACCCCGACGGGCGCATTCTCGACTTCCTGTATACGCAGGGCAACGGCGACAGCTACTCGCTCGCCTGGAAGGGGACGCGCTACGTCGCGACCAAGCAGACGGAGATCCTCGAGCCCCAGGTCGCGAAGATCGCCGGCGTCGTCGACGGCTCCTTCTACGACGCGATCATGGCGCTCGGCGAGCAGAGCGCGCTCGCGACGGAGTTCGCGAAGATCCTGGCCTGGGACATGGATTTCAGCCGCCACGTCCATCCCGGCGACGAGTTCTCGATCCTCTACGAGCGGATGTACACCAAAGGCGCAGACGGCAAGGCCGTCTACGTGCGTCCGGGCCGGATCCTCGCCGGACGTTATTCCGGTCGCTCGGGCGAGCATACGGTCGTCTACTACGAGAACGGCGAAGGCGAAGGCGCCTACTTCCGCCCCGACGGCAGCTCGATCGAGCGCGCCTTCCTGGCCGCGCCCCTCGAGTTCAGCCGGATCACCTCGCGCTTCACGAACGCCCGCCGCCATCCGATCCTCAACATCACCCGCCCGCATCCCGGCATCGACTACGCAGCGCCCTACGGAACGCCGATCTTCGCGGTCGCCGACGGCGTCGTCGAGTTCCGGGCGCGCGCGGGCGCGTCCGGCAATCTGATCCGGGTCCGGCATTCTGGCGGCTACACGTCCCATTACGCCCATCTCTCGAATTTCGCCCGTGGCCTGAACGTGGGCGACAAGGTCCGTCAGAAGGAGATCATCGGCTACGTCGGGAGCACCGGCCTCTCGACCGGGCCGCACGTCTGCTTCCGCGTGAAGAAGAACGGGCAGTACGTCGATCCGATGCGGATCGCGAAGCCGGCCGGCCCGGCGATCGAGTACGACCGGATCGATCATTTCCGCGACGTTCGCGACCAGCGCCTCGCCGACCTCGGCCGGGGCCCCTTCATCGCCGCGAACGAGGCGTTGTAGCCCTCTGGCATCCCGGCGCGAGCCTGCCGACGAATCCCGTGACGACGGCCTGATCCGAGCGGCCGAAGGCGCGAGGCCCCGCGAAAGTTCGCCCCCCGGTGCGTTCCGGATGGCCGACTCCCTGGCGCGTGTCCTGGGCGGGGCCCCCGTGCGGGTCGGGACGGAGAATCCGGCCAAGCTCGGCGCGGTCCGGCTGGCTCTCGCCGGGTTCGCCGACCGGCCGGAAGCCCTCCTGATTCAGGGGATTTCGGTTCCGAGCGGTGTCCCGGACCAGCCCGTCGGTTGGCTCGAGATCATGGCGGGCGCCCGGAACCGGGCGCGGGCCGCCCTGGCTTCGGGCGACTGCGCTCTCGCCGTCGGGATCGAAGATGGCCTCGTCGAGCTTCCCCTCCCGGGCGAGCCGCTGCTCGGAGGGGCTCCGGGCACGAGCCGCTCCGGACGTCCTCCGGTCTTCAACATCGGCTGTGCCTGGGTCACGGACGGCGAGCGCGAGGGGACGGGCTTCTCGTCGGGCTTTGCCTACCCGACCGCCTGCCTCGGGCGGGCCTTTCGGGACCGGGAGCCGATCGGTGCCCTCTTCGATGCGCTCTGGCGAGCCGAGCGGGGGGAAGCCGGGGGGCCGCCGAGCGATCCGGCCGGCGCCGCCCTGCCTTCGGGCCGCCAGGGCGGCAACATCGGAATGCTGACCCAGGGCCGGCTCGACCGGAGCGCCTACGGAGCCCAGGCGATCCTGTGCGCCCTCGTTCCCTTTCTGCATGCGGATCTCTACGATTGAGCGCCCCGCGCGCCACGCCCCGGAAGGAGCCGTCCGCATGCACCAGAAGAGCCAGCCCGTCGAAGGGCTCGGTGACCTCGTCGGCTATTTCCGCGCTGCGGAGAAGCCGCGCGAGTGCTGGCGGGTCGGGACCGAACACGAGAAGGTCGGCGTCTACGCGGATACGGGCGAGCGAGTCCCCTTCGAGGGGCCGCGCGGAATCGAGGCCCTCTTCGATCGCCTCGTCTCCGAGGGCGGCTGGGAGCGCGTCCTCGAGCACGGTCGCACGATCGCCCTCGAGGCCGGTTCGGGCGCGAGCATCACCCTCGAGCCCGGCGGCCAGTTCGAGCTCTCCGGGGCACCGCTCTTCTCGAGCGAGGAGACCCGCGCGGAGCTCGCCGATCATCTCGAACTCGTGAAGCGGCATTCGAGCGATTTCGGGATCGCCTGGCTCGCGCTCGGGATGGATCCCTTCCATCCGGTCGAGCGGATCCCGAAGATGCCCAAGGCGCGTTATGCGGTGATGCGCAGCTATCTGCCGACGCGCGGCAGTCTCGGCCTCGAGATGATGCATGCGACCGCGACCGTCCAGGCCAACTACGACTTCTCGGACGAAGCGGACATGATCGCGAAGATGCGCCTCGGCGTGATGGCGATGCCGGTCGTCTCCGCCCTCTACGCCAACTCGAGTCTCTCCGGCGGGCGCGAGAACGGCTTCGTCTCGAAGCGCCTGATGATCTGGCGGGACACCGATCCGGATCGCTGCGGCCAGATCCCCTTCGTCTTCGATCCGGATTTCGGCTACGAGCGCTATGCGCGCTGGGCACTCGACGTGCCGCTCTTCTTCGTCGTTCGAGAGAAGCAGTACGAGCCCGGCGACGGCACGACCTTCCGGCAGTTCATGGAGCGGGGCTTCCGGGGCCTGCGTCCGACGATGAGCGATTGGGAGACGCATCTGACGACGCTGTTCCCGGACGTCCGACTGAAGCGGATCGTCGAGGTGCGCGGCGCGGACACCGCGTCGTTCGGCCATCTCTGTGCGCTCGCGCCGCTCTGGAAGGGACTGTTCTACGATGCGGGTGCGCTCGCTGCCGCCTGGGAGCTCTTCGCGCGCACGTCCGTCGCCGAGCTCGATGCGGGCCAGCTCGACGTCGCCCGGCGAGGACTGCGGGCGGAGATGGGCGGGAGCAAGGTCGTGGATCTCGCGCGCGAGCTCGTCGCCTGTTCGGCCGAGGGCCTGCGCCGGATCGCGGCGGAGGCGCATTCGCCCACGGACGAATCGAGCCTGCTCGATCCGCTCCGCGAGCAGATCGAGAAGGGCATCAGCCCCGGCGAGGAAGTGCTGGAGCGCTGGCGGGGCGAATGGAACCGGGACAGGTCGAAGCTGATCGAGGCGACGCGGTTTTGAGTGCGAACGCGGTGAATCCGAGGATCCTGATCGTCGACGACGAGGAAGCCATCCTCGAGACGCTGACGTTCACCTTCATGGACCACTACGAGGTCCTGACGACGGCCGATCCGCAGGCGGCGCTCGCGATGCTCGAGGCGAACCAGCCGGTCGCCGTGGTCATCACGGATCAGCGCATGCCCGGCATGACCGGGGTCGAGCTCCTGAAGCGGGTGTACGAGCGCTTCCCCGAGACGGTGCGGATCATCCTGACCGGATTCGCCGACTCCGAGGCGACGATCAAGGCCATCAACGACGGCCACATCTACGGCTACGTCAACAAGCCCTGGGAGCCCGACGAGCTCAAATCGATGGTCCGCCGGGCCGTCGAGCTGCATCGTCTCAGCGTCGAGAACCGGCGCCTCGTCGAGGATCTGCG
>CAUJGH010000318.1 GCA_963169575.1 Myxococcota bacterium
CGCGCGTCCGGCTAGGCGTCGCCGTCGACCGCGACGAGCAGGACGGTGACGTTGTCGAAGCCGCCCGCCCGGTTGGCGGCCTCGACGAGCCAAACGGCCGCCGCGTCGAAGTCCCGCCCGTCCCCCAACTGCTCGGCGATCTCGGCGTCGCCGACGTGGGTCGTAAGGCCGTCGGAGCAGAGTACGAAGACGTCCCCCGCCTGCGGCGTCATCTCCGCCAGATCGGGCTCGATCCGGGGCCGCACGCCGAGGGCCCGCGTCAACACGTGTCGATGGGGATGCGCGCGCGCCGCCGCCTCGCTGATCGCCTGCCGCCGGAGCAGCTCGGCGACGATCGAATGGTCGTCGGTCAGGCCGCGGAGCCGGCCCTGGCGCAGCAGATAGGCCCGGCTGTCTCCGACGTGGGCCAGCGCGAGCCGCTCCTCGCCGAACAACATGGCGACGAAGGTCGTCCCCATCCCCGCGAGCTCGGCCTTCGCCTCGGCCGCCTGGAAGATCTCCCGATTGGCACACGACACCGCGTGTCGCAGACGCTCGGCCGGCGCGACGGCGGCACCCGCGAGCGTCTCGATCGTGCGCGTCGCGGCATCGACCGCGAGCTGGCTCGCGACCTGCCCCGCCCTGTGCCCGCCCATTCCGTCGGCGACGACGAAGAGCCCGAGGTCCCGCACGATCGCATGGCGATCTTCGTTGGCCTGACGGCGCAGGCCGACATGGGTGTGGGCGGCGGAGCGAAGCCGCATGGCGATCTCCCGGGCAGGACGCAGAGCGCGCCGTCCGTCCGCTATCGGAGCGGGATGCGCACGGCTTGACCTCGGAGCGCAGCAGCTCACGAAGAAGCAAAAATCCCGTCAATCCCCTGCCGGAACGAGACGATACGGCGCTCGAGCGGTACGCTCGCCGCCTGCCGGGCGAGCCGTGCCCGAACCGGGGGGACCGATGTCCAAGACGCTTCTGCTGGCCGACGACTCGGTCGTGATCCAAAAGCTCGTAGGCCTTTCCTTCGCGAGCGAGGACGTCGAGATCGTGTCGACCGACAACGGGGACGACGCGGTCACGAAGGCGCGGGAGATCCGGCCCGACGTGGTGCTCGCGGACGTCGTGATGCCCGGCAAGAGCGGCTACGAGGTCTGCGAGGCCCTCAAGCAGGATCCCACCCTCGCCCACATCCCCGTCCTGCTCCTGACCGGCACCTTCGAGGCCTTCGACGAGGGCCGCGCCCAGGCCGCCGGCGCCACCGGCCACATCACGAAGCCTTTCGAGGCGCAGGCGCTCGTCGAGCGCGTGAAGACCGTCATCAAGAATGCGAGCGCGGCCGCGGCGGCGAGTCCGGCCGCTTCGAGCGCCATGCGATCCGGCGGGCGAAGCGAGGTCGGACAGGCCGTCCCGTCGAGACCGGATTTCGCCCTGGCAGACGCTCCGCTCGCGGACGATCTCTTCACGGACGACGATCCGATCCTCTCCTCGCCCGGCCAGCCGAGCTATTTCGGGTCGGTCGAGTCGCTCGACGTGACCCCCTCGATCGGTGAGGAAGACCTGAGCGACGCCCTCGACCCCGATCTCTTCGGCCCGCCCGGGGACGTCGGCGGCGCGACGCCACACGGCGCCGAGAGCTTCTCGGCAGCGGTCTCCTCTCTCGATGTGCCGGAGCTCGATGTGCCGGAGTTCGAAGGACGAGGGTTCAGGCTGCCCGCACAGCCGTCTTCTTCCGACGCGTCGTTTACGGGATCGATCGGCGGATCGACGGAGAGCGCGACGGCTGGGTTGGTCGCCGAGCCCCTCGGCGAATCGTGGGGAGCCTCTGCATCGGGTGACCCGGCGTTCGCGACGGAGCTCGGACTCGATTACGCGCTCGAGGCCCCGTCCCTCCCCGCTGAGGCCTTCGACCTGGATTCGGCATTCGATCCCGAGCCGCCACAGGCGCCGGTCGCGCTGGGCTTCGCCCGGGACGATGCCAACGCTGCGACGTCGCGCAGTCTCGAGCGGCCGGTCACCGTCACGGATCTCGACGAATTCCTCGCCGCTCCGCAGATGCCCGCTCCGCGACCCGAGGCGCCGACGCGACTCGAGCTCGGCCCGGTCGAGCAATCCGGAAGCGATCTCGATTTCGGCTTCGACGTCTCGGAACAGGCGACACTCTCGAATGTCGACCTGCTCGAAGAGTCCTTCTCGTCCCTGCTGGACGTCTCGGATTCGCAGATCCTCGGCGAGTCGACGCCGTTCCCTGCCGCTCCTCCGGCCTCCGCTCCTGCCTCCCCCCCGGTCTCGTCCGCCGCGTCGCAGCCGCCGGCGTTCTCGCGGTCGGCCGATGCCCCGTCCCTGCCGTCGCTCGCCGATCTGGACGCGTTCGAGACTGCGCTCCCGCTCGCCAGCGAATCCGAGCCCTTCGAGTCGACCTCCGCGTCGGGCGTCGAATTCGACGTGTCCTCGAGCGATCTCGCGGCCACGGCGTTCGCGCAGGTCCCTCCGGATCGCGAGGTCTCGGCCATCGATTCTGCCCCCCCGGCGAGCCTGGCTTTCGATCGAGCCGCGATCGACGTCCCGCCGCCGCTTCCGGCGAGCGCCCTCTCGGGCGCGGCCCGCCGGAGCCCGTCAGTGGACGACATGTCGCCGATCCTGCAGCAGCAGGTCCAGGAGACGCTCGAGAAGGTCGCCTGGGAGGCCTTCTCCGATCTTTCCGAGACGATCGTCAAGCAGGTGATCGAACGGATCGAGCGGATCGCCTGGGAGGTGATCCCGCAGATGGCGGAGACGCTCGTCCGCGAAGAGATCCGGAAGATGAAGGGCGACGTCGAATGAAGGCGGCAGGCCTGCGATAGACTCGGCGCCCGATCGATCGCACCGGAGCTCCTCATGTCTCGCTTCCCGCCCCAGGCGGAATGGCAGGTCCTGCTCGACCTCGCGCTGGCAGAAGACGTCGGTCCCGGCGACCTGACCAGCCAGGCCGTCGTGGATCCGCTGCGCGAGGGCTGCGGGCGCATCGAAGCACGGGCCGATCTCGTCGTCTGCGGCCTCGAGATCGCGCGTGCGGTCTTCGCGCGCGTCGACCCGAGCCTCTCCGTCGAGATTCCGCACGGCATCGCTGAGGGCGTCCGCGCCCGGGCGGGCGACGTCCTGATGCGGATTCGCGGACGCTATGCATCGCTCCTGACGGCCGAGCGCACGGCCCTCAATTTCCTCGGTCGGCTCTGCGGCGTCGCCAGCCAGACGCGGCGCCTCGTCGACTCGATCGCCGATCTCTCTTCCCGACTCGTCGATACCCGCAAGACGACGCCCGGCTGGCGCGTCCTCGAGAAATACGCCGTTGCCGTCGGCGGCGGCGTCAACCATCGCCGCGGGCTCTACGACGCAGTGCTCGTCAAGGACAACCACATCGCAGCAGCGGGGGGGCTCGACACCGCCGTTCGCAGCGCCCTCGAACGAACACCCGCCGGCATCCCGGTCCAGGTCGAGGTCGAGTCCGAAGCGATGGCCGACCGTGCCGTCGAGCTCGGCTGCCGTTTCCTCCTGCTCGACAATCTCGATCCCGACACGATCCGCCGCATCGTCGCACGCCATGCCCCGGAGATCCTGCTCGAGGCCTCGGGCGGCA
>CAUJGH010000319.1 GCA_963169575.1 Myxococcota bacterium
CCTCTTCCTTTCGCTCCGCCCAGTCGACGAGCTGCGACCGCTCCTTCTCGAAGCCGTAGAGCGGAACGCCGTAGCCGCACGAGTCCGAGATCCGCGTCGCCTCGATCTCGACGATGGCTCGACCGACCGGCCCGTCCGAGAACCGGGCACGCAGCGTCTCGAAGTCCGCGTGATGCGGCTCGACGATGCGCGCGCGGCCGTGGACGCGAACGATCTTCGGTGGCCCATCGAAGGCACACCACATCAGCACGATCCGCCGGTTCTCGCGAACGTGCGCGATCGTCTCCGCGCCGCTGCCCACGTAGTCGAGATACGCCAGACGCTTTCCGTCGAGGATGCGCAGTGAATCGCGCCCCTTCGGCGAGAGGTTCACATGCCCTTCGACGCCGAGCGGAGCCGTCGCGACGAAGAAGACGGCCTGAGCTTCGATGAACATGCGCAGGCGGGAATCGATCTCTTCGTACGTCCTTCCCAAACGGATCTCCTCGGGACGCGGCGCGATCTCACGCGGTCGACGAGCGCTCGGTCTCGGCGAGGATCGCTCGCGCCTCCGCCTCGACCGCCGTCCCGTCGAAGAAGTGCGGATTCATCCCGCCGTGCAGCCGCACCGCGTTCCCGAACGTGAAGTCGCGGAAATCGGCATCGCTCATCAGCTCTTCTTCGCGCAGCTCGTACGCTTCCGCGACGACGTGACGCATGTCCGGGACGTCGAAATGCCCGATGTCGCTGCCGAAGACGGCGTTGAAGCGGACGCGGAGCGGTGTGAGGCGGCGATCGAAGGCCAGCACGTTCGCGCGGTCGTCGGCCTCGCATCCGAAAAAGAGGCGCGCCGCATAACGGTCGGCGAAATCCGACGCGTCCCCGACCGCCATCGCCGCCCATTCGTCGAGGTCCGCCGGGTCGACCTTCGCGGTGAAGAAGTTTTCGAGGCTCTGGTCGAACTGCGCCATGCGGCCCTCGGCGAAGCGGCCGGCATGCCGCTCGACGAGGCGGCGATAGCCGGCGCGATCGAGGTTCGCGGGGTTCGTGTTCGCGAGGCCTTCGACCGAGCGCTTCTCCCAGAGGCCCATCATCTCGGCCATCTGCTGGAAGGCCCAGCCCATGCCGCCCTCGAGCAGGGCGAAATGCAGCTTCGGAAAGCGGTGCGTGACCCCGCCCATGACGAGGGATTTCGCGAGATGCGCCTGATGCATCGCATGGTTGCCGACGTGGTTGAAGCTGTAGCTCGAGATCGAACGGCCCGACCACGGAATCGTCGGCAGCGTCCCGGCATGGGCGGTCACCGCGACCCCGAGGTCGATGCAGCGCTGCCAGAAGGGATCGTAGTCGTGCTCGGAGTCGACGCCGTAGGCGTCGATCCAATGGGCGTCGGGGAAGGCCTCCGGCGCGGAGGCGTGCAGGCCCGCGATCGGGCGCGGAACGCCCGACGGAATCATGATGACCTTGTGGCGCAGACGGACGACCGCGTGCTCGAGCTCCTCGATCGCCTCCTGCGGCGTATGCATCGGGATCACCGCGACGGGACAGAGCCGATCCGCGTACTCGGCGTACATGTCGGCCTGCAGCGTGTTGAGCGCGCGACAACCGATCCGGCGGCGCTCTTCGTCCTGCTCGATCGGGAGGAACAGGCCGAGACCGCCGTAGACGATCGTGAAATCCCAGCCGAGCTCGGGCATGCGCTCGTAGAGCAGCCCCGGCAGCACCGCCGTCGCGGCGTCCTGCAGGTTCTTCGTCGGCATGCCCCACCACGCCGGTCGCCGCGTCCGCCAGCGCCGCCGCTCGTCCCAGCTCTGATCGACCCAGCCCGAGAAGTCGCCGCCGCGATGGCCGCCGCCCGTCCCGCTCGACAGAAATCCCGCGCGATAGCGCCGGCCGAATTCGGGGCCGCCGACCTTGTCGATCGCTTCGAGGAAGCCGGGATAGAACTCGTTGATGTGGGCGTCGCCGTCGATGATCGGATGCGGGAGACGGGCGCGGATCTCGGCGCCGGAAACGTGGGCGTGCGAACTCATGGAGGCTCCTCGGCCGACCTCAGGCCGCGAGGCCGTAGAGCTCGGCACTGTTGCGCGAGAGAATCTGGCGAGCGACGTCCCGCGACATCGGCGCGGTCAGCTCGCCGACGATCTTCGCGGTATGCGGATAGGTGCCGTCGGAGTGCGGGAAGTCGGAGGCCCAGAGGATCCGGTCTGCCCGCATGCCGGGGAGCGCGTACTTCACGCTGTAGTCGTCCTGGAACGTGACGTAGATGTTCTCGTCGAAGTACTCCGACGGCATCCGCGAGATGGCGCCGAACTTCTGCCAATGGCGATGGCGCTCGAACGTATGGTCCATGCGGTACTTGAAATGCGGGACCCAGCCTGCGTCGGCCTCGACGCAGACGATCTTCAGCTTCGGATGGCGCTCGAAGACGCCACCGAAGATCAGCATCGACATCAGATCCTGATTCCCGCGGATCGTGATCAGATGCTGGATGATCTTGTGGCCGCGCTGATGGTCGCCGATGTCGCCGCGAGTCGTCAGGATGTGGAACGACACGGGCAGATCGAGCTCGACGCAGGCGCGCCAGAACGGATCGTAGTCGGGATGATCGTAGTCGTGGAAGGCCGGATTGCCGGAGAGCATCACGCCGCGATAGCCGATCCGCTTCGCCTCCTCGAGCTCGGCGATCCCCTCCTTCACGTTGCGCAAACCGAGCTGCGGGAGCATGACGAGGCGCTCGGGGTCGGCTTCGTGGAAGCGCAGGATCCAGCGGTTGTACGCGTCGAAGCAGGCCTTGCGATAGTCGACGTCGGGATGGTTGCAGAGAACCATGCCCATGCTCGGATAGATGATCTCGGCGGCGACACCGTCTTCGTTCTGGAGCGCGAGCCGGGCCTTCGGATCGTGCCCCGCCGGATGCAGCTCCTCCCAGCGGCGCGGCTTTCCGAAATCCTCGGGCGGCCGGCCGGCCGTGCAGACGAGGCCCATCGGAACGCCGTGCGCCATGGGCAGGTTCGGGATCGTGAAGACCGCCCCGCCGCGTGCCTCGACATAGTCGCCGCGCGGCCGGACGTCGCGATAGCGCGGATCGATCTCGGCGTACGTCTCGTCGTTCTCGGCGACGTGGGAATCGGCGGAGATGAGCAGGGGTTGCACGCGATGACCTCCCGGGACGTGACGGATTCCGAGCGAGAACGCCTGCCCGGCCGAGGATGGCCGGGGCCACCTCAGCATCGCGCAGGCGGAGCGCTCCGCAACTGCGATCTTCCGGGCGCTTTTCGGGCTTCCCGTGCGCGAAGAACTGCGAGAGAATGAAGCCCGACCGAATGTGCTGAGCCAATGCCCCTCGCCGGAGGACCGCGACATGGATTTCGAAGTCAAACCGACCGGCTCCGGAGTCGGCGCCGAGATCATCGGCCTCGACGTCTCTCGGCCGATCGCCGAGGCGACGCGGCGCGCGCTCTACGACGTCTGGCTCGACGCGGGCATCCTCGTCTTTCGCGGCATCGGGACGACGCCCGAGCGCCATGTCGCCCTCTCCCGCTGCTTCGGCGACCTCGATATCCATCCCGTCGAGAGCGTGCGCATCGAGGGTCATCCCGAGATCATCGAGCTCACGACCCGCGGACGGAACACGCCCATCGTCCACTACATCGACGAGGCGCCGATCGTCGGCCGCATCCCCTGGCATAGCGACATGATCTACACGACCCAGCCCTGTCGCGGCGCGCTGCTGCGCATGGTCGAGAAGCCCCCGCGCGGCGGCGAGACCGGCTGGATCGATACCGCCGCGGCCTGGGACGCGCTCCCGCCCGCGATGAAGCAGCGCATCGAAGGACTCGAGGCCCGCTTCGACTACGTCGTCAACATCCTCGACATGCGCTTCGGCAAGCCCACGGGCCTGCGTTTCGGATCGATGGGGACGCAGAACTGGGGCAGCTTTCCGCCCGTGGCCCATACGCTCGTCTGGACCCATCCCGAGAGCGGCCGAAAATCGCTCGTCCTCTCGCCGATCCACCTGATCGAGATGGTCGGCATGCCACGCGAGCAAGGCGACGCCCTGCTGCAGGAGCTGATCGACCACACCCTCTCCGGCCGCTTCACCTACATGCACGACTGGCAGGAGAACGACGTCGTCCTCTGGGACAACTGGCGCACGATGCACACCGCCCTCGGAACGCCGCTCGGCCTGCACCGCGTCGTCCAGCGGACATCGCTCCAGGGCGAGCGCTCCGTCGGGCGCGTGCTCGCCTAACGCTCGTCTCCCCGCTGCGCATCTCCCCGAAAGGTCCGGAGCGGCCCGATCTCCGAGTGACCGCTCGCGAGATCGAAGCGGACCCGGCAGACGTCCGAGCCATCGGCCTGCTGCCGCCGGCGGCGCGGCACGCCATGGACGGCGATCACGATCATCTCTCGCTCCGAGACGAAGGCGACGTCCTGCGTCTTCCGCGCCCGGTCGACGTGGATCGACGGCCGGCCGCTCGCGAGGTCGAAGAAGCGCACGCCCGTCGGCGCGGAGCCGACCGGGACGGCGATCCGGTCGCGGTCCAGGAACTTGACGCCATGGACCTTCGCCGCGAGTTCGAAGTCGAGATCCGCGACGAAGGCATCCGGTACCGGACCGGCGAGCCGCGAACGGCGAGCGCGCCGCGCCTGGATCTGGCGACCGCCGAAGGGCGTCGCATCGAGAGCGGTGCGGACTCGGGCCTCGAGATTCTCGCGGAGCATGGCCCGCAGGTCATCAGGGTCGCAGGTCGGGCGTCAGGCTCGAGGCGCCCTGCTCGAGACGCCGGACAGGGCACGCCGGGTTCGGGCGT
>CAUJGH010000320.1 GCA_963169575.1 Myxococcota bacterium
CCATGCAGCTTCGTGAAGGGCAGCGAACGACTCATTCTCTTCGTCTCTTCCGTCTCTTTCCGTCTTGTTGGCGGGGCCCGTCGCGGATCTTCGTCGAACCGAACTGAACCGGTCGAAGCCCGCCCGTGCCGCTCGCCCCGCCTCGCCGATCGGCGAACCGGGACGCGAATCAGGCGAACGGGACGCTCGTTCGGGGCGCTTCGATGCCGATCTTCGCGGCCGCCGCGCCCGTCGTCGCCGGCGAGCGGCGCTTGGGCGGGCCATAGCGGCCACAGGCGCAGAGTGTACCCGCGATCGCGAGAAGCGTGAGCCACGCAATGAGAGGCCGGGTACCCCGGCCGCAGGTCGCGATTCGGGGGGCAGCCCGACTCATGGCCGCTGCTCCGGAGCGAGCCGCGCGAGCGCACGCGCGACGTCGGCCTCGGCTTCGGCGAGGGCTTCGAGCACGCGGACCCGGGCGGTGCCGCCCGCGAGGCTGCGGCTCTCGACGCTGCGCTCGAGATCGAGCAGCTCGGTCGCCGGCGCATCGAAGGCGGCATGGAAGCCCTGGAGGTCGGCGCGGGTCAGGGCGCGCAGATCGAGGCGATTGCGGGTGCAGTGGCCCACGATCTTGCCGACCACTTCATGGGCCTCGCGGAAGGGGATGCCCTTGCGCACGAGCAGCTCGGCGAGATCGGTCGCGAGCAGCATCGGATCCGAGGCGGCCTCCGCCATGCGATCCCTGCGGACCTCGAGGGTCGCGAGGGCGCCGGCCATGACCTCGAGGCTGTCGCGCAGGGTCGTGACCGAATCGAAGAGCGGCTCCTTGTCCTCCTGCATGTCCCGGTTGTAGGTCAGGGGCAGGCCCTTCATCACGGTCAGCAGCGTCACCAGGTTCCCGATCGCCCGGCCCGACTTGCCGCGGACGAGCTCGGGGACGTCGGGGTTCTTCTTCTGGGGCATGAGCGAGGAGCCGGTCGAATAGGCGTCGGCGAGCTCGACGAAGCCGAACTCGGCGGTCGACCAGAGGACGAGCTCTTCGGCGAGGCGCGAGAGATGGACCATCGCGATGGCGGCCGCCGCGAGGTATTCGAGGGCGCCGTCGCGGGCGGCCACCGTATCCATCGAATTGCGGGTCGGGCCCTCGAAGCCGAGCTCCCGGGCGGTCTGCTCCCGGCCGAGGGGGAGGGTCGAGCCCGCCAGTGCGCCGGCGCCCAGGGGGCAGCGGGCGATCCGCGCGCGGGCGTCGGCGAAGCGGCCGGCGTCGCGGCCGAGCGCCTCGACATGGGCGAGCCATTGATGCGCGAGGCGGACGGGTTGCGCGCGCTGCAGATGGGTGTAGCCGGGGAGGAGGGTGTCGACGTGTTCCCGGGCGCGTTCGAGGAGCACGCCGCGCAGCTGATGGATTCCGTGTTCCGTCGCGAGACCCGCGTCGCGCAGGAAGAGGGCGAGATCCGTCGCGACCTGATCATTGCGCGAGCGCCCGGTATGGAGCTTGCCCGCGGCATCCGGCCCGGCGAGGACGCGCAGCCGGGTCTCGATGTTCATGTGGATGTCTTCGAGGGCGGGATCGAAGGGGAACTCGCCCCGCTCGATCTCGGCCTCGACCTGATCGAGACCGCGGAGCAGCGCCCGCGCATCCTTCGCCGGGATGAGGCCGACTTCACCGAGCATGCGCGCCTGCGCCCGTGAGCCGCGGAGGTCGTGGCGGGCGAGCGCCTTGTCGAAATGGATCGAGGCGGAGAAGCGCTCGACGGCCGGGTCCGTCGCGCCGTCGAAGCGGCCGCCCCAGGGTTTGCGTGCGGGCGGCTTCGCCTTGCCCCGCGCGGTCTTCGCGCCGGCGCTGCGCGCTCCCGATCTCCCGCCTTTTCCGGCAGCCTTGGTCATGGCGCCCTACTCTCGCGATTCGGGGGCCCGCGCACAAGCCGCGGCGGTCGCAACCAGCCGGAACGAGTCGACGTGCGCGGGTTCCATCGAGGGCCGCGTGCGCCGGAGTGTGCGCGTCGGCCCTGCCTGGAGAACGGGATGGCTCGGCGACGGAAAAAGGCGGCGGCGAAACGGGGGGGCGGCTCGGCGAGCCTGCTTCGACGGATCGGCCTCGTGCTGCTCGCCGTCGGCTTCGTCTTCGGCCTGGTCGCGGCCCATTGGCTCGTCGGACTCGATCGCATCGTGCGCTCGCGCTTCGAGGGTCGCCGCTTCTCGGTTCCGTCCCGCGTCTACGCCGCGCCGAACGTCATCTATACCGGCGCCGATTGGGAGCGCCTCGACCTCGAGGGCTGGATGGCGCGCACCGGCTACCGCGAGCAGAGCGAGGCCGGCCCGCTCCTCCCCGGCCATTACCGCAAGCTCCCTGGCCGGCTTCGGATCCATCTGCGGGGCTTCGAGCATCCCGAGCTGCCCGAGCCCGATCGCCGCATCGAGTTCCGCCTGGATCGCGGGCGGGTGCGCGAGATGCGCGACGACAAGGGGCATCCGGTCGACATCGTCGCGCTCGAGCCCGAGCAGATCTCGGCCTTCTACGACGAAGACCGCGAGCAGCGCGATCTCGTCGCGATGGACGAGGTCCCGGATCATCTGGTCGATGCGATCTACGCGATCGAGGATCGCCGCTTCGAGGAGCACAACGGCGTCGATCTGCGCCGCATCGCGGGCGCGCTGATCGCGAATCTGCGGGCCGGCGGCATCCGCGAGGGCGGCAGCACGCTGACCCAGCAGCTGGTCAAGAACTTCTTCCTGACGCCCGAGCGCACGATCCGCCGCAAGCTGACCGAGGCGGCGATGGCCCTGCTGGTCGAGGCGCGTTATGCGAAGCCCCAGATCCTCGAGGCCTATCTGAACGAGATCTACATGGGCCGGCGGGGATCGACGGCGATCCACGGCGTCGGCGAGGCGTCGCGCTTCTTCTTCGGCAAGCGCGTGCCCGATCTCTCGGTCGAGGAGTCGGCGCTGCTCGCGGCGGTGATCCAGAGCCCGAACGCGATGAGCCCGCATCGCCATCCGGAGCGCGCGAAGAAGCGGCGGGACCTCGTGCTCTCGCAGATGGAGGCGCAGGGCCGGATCTCGGCCGAACAGGCCGAGCGCGCCCGCGCGAAGGGGCTCGATCTCGCTGCGATCACCCTCGAATCCGGACAGGATCGTTATTTCCTCGACCTGCTCCAGCGCCAGCTGCCCGAGGTCTACCACGAAGACCTGCTCGCGGTGGAGGGCCTGCGCATCTACTCGACCCTCGACACGACGCTGCAGCGCGCGGCCGTCGAGCATCTACGCAAGGGCCTCGCGGCCCTCGAGAAGCAGCTGCCGGCGCCGAAGGTCGCGAAGGGCGCGAAGCGGCCGCAGCTCCAGGGCTGCCTGCTCGCGATGCGGCCCCAGACCGGCGAGATCCTCGCGCTCGTCGGCGGACGCGACTACGGCACCTCCCAGTTCAATCGCTGCACCCAGGCGCGACGTCAGGCGGGCAGCGTCTTCAAGCCGATCGTCTATGCGGCGGCGCTCTCGCGTCAGTCGGGGCCGGTGGTCACGCTCGCGAGTGTCGTCCCGGACGAGCCGATCGAGGTCGACACGCCCTCCGGTCCCTGGCGGCCGCACAACTTCGATCGTCGCTATCGCGGCCCGGTCAGCGTGCGCGAGGCGCTCGAGGATTCGCTGAACGTGCCGGCGGCGCGGCTCGGCCAGGCGGTGGGCATCCGGCGGGTCGTGGAGATGGCCCGCAAGCTCGGCGTCGAGAGCCCGCTGCCTGCGGTGCCGAGTCTCGCGCTCGGCTCCGCCGAGGTCTCGCCCCTCGAGATGGCGACCGTCTATGCGACGTTCGCCAACGGCGGTCTGCGGCCGACCGCCCGGAGCTTCACCGGCCTGCTCGACGTCCATGGCATCGCCCAGGAGCAGTCCGCGCTCGCGGGCTCGCGGCGCGTGCTCGATGCGGGGACGGCCTACCTGACGACCTCCCTGCTCGAAGGCGTCGTCGACCGCGGAACCGGCGCCGGCATCCGCAGTCGCGGCCTGCGCGGACCCATCGCCGGCAAGACCGGGACGACCGACGACGAGAACGATCTCTGGTTCGTCGGCTTCACGCCCGAGCTCGTCGTCGTCGTCTGGATCGGGTACGACGAGCCGCGCAAGATCGGCGTCCCGTCGAGCCGGGGCGCGCTGCCGATCTGGGCGGACTACCTCGCCGCCATCTCCGGCGGACAGATCCGCGGCGGGTTCAGCCGGCCGCGCGAGATCGAGAGCGTCGAGATCGATCCGATGACCGGCGAGCGGGCACTCTGGGGCTGCCCGAGAAGCCAGCCCGAGTATTTCCTGATCGGAACGGCGCCGGTCGAGACCTGCCCGCGCGGCATGCCGACGTTTCCCCGATTCTTCGAACGTTTCTTCGGCGGATGAAGGTTCGAAGTCGCGCGAAGAAGCGGGCCGGGAAAGTCGCGTCGTCGCGGCGATTGTGCGAGGTTCGCCCGCCCATGAAGGCACGCAAGCCCGATCGCGTTCCCGCTCTCCGCCTCGTCGCGCTCCTCGTCTTCGCGGCGCTCGGGCTCGGCGGCTGCGCTTCGGCACCGACGGGGCGGGAGGCCTCGCGCGTCGCCGGTTCCGAGCCGGAGGTCGCCGAATCGGCGAACGTGCCCGAGCCGGCTCCGCCGCCCCCGGACGACGCGCTCTTCGCGCCGGCCCCGCTGCCGCCGCCCGCGCCGCCGCTGACGGCGAGCGCGGCGATCGGGCGCTATGACGCGCGCCGGGACGCGTCGCTCCGGTTGGTGATCGCGGGCCTCGAGGCGGATTCGGTCGGCGATCGATCGCGCGCGCTCGCGAGCTATCAGCGCGCGGTGCGACTCGACGCGACCAATCCGATCGCCTTTCTCGCCCTCGCGCGGCATCACGTCGCGAGCGGCAACCCCGAGGACGCGAGTGCGTTCCTCGACCAGGCCCGTGCGCTCTTCGAGTCGGAAGGGGAGGTCGGCGCGTCGGTCGACGTCTTCGGCCTCGGTCTGCGCGCGTGGATCGATCGCGCGCAGGGCCGCGACGCAGAGGCCGACTCTCGCTTCGACGCGGCCCGCGAGCTCTCGCCCGAGATCTGGAACGACGAGCTGCTCTCCGCCGACGAGCTCCGGTAGCCGAGATGCGCGGCTGGATCGCGGGCAAGTTCGTCGCGTTCGGGGGAGTGGCGGCGAGCGTCCTCGCGCTCGATCAGCTCGGCAAGCGCCATGCCGCGAGCGCGATCGAGGTCGGCGAACGCGTTCCGATTCTGGGCTCGTGGCTCGCCTGGACCCACGTTCCGACGGCGGGCGGCGCGCTCGGATTGCTGCGCGACTGGTCGCCGCGCGCGGAGCTGATGGCCTACGCGGCGATCGCGGCGGTCGCAGCCTTCGTCGTCTTCGTGTTCCTGCGCTCGCTGGCCCCACGGGACCTCGGGACGGGTGCGGCGCTCGGTGCGGTCTTCGCCGGGATCGCGAGCAACAGCTTCGACCGCTATCGCCTCGGGTCGACCCTCGAGTTCCTCCACGTCGGGCCGCCGACGTCGAGCCTGCTGCCCGACTTCAACCTCGCCGACTTCGCAATTCTATTGGGGGTCGGCACCCTCATCGTCGAGCTGCTCGCGACCGAGATGGCCGCGCGCGCCGGCGAACGGCCGAGGCGTTCGCCGCCGTATTAGGCGAAGCGCCCGCCGCCCCGGACCTTCGGTCGAAATTTTTTCCGCCACCGATCGCTCGCATGCGTGCGAGCGAAAGTCGTTTCCGGTCGCGAGGGTTGCGATCGATCGATCAGACACGGGCAGGTGTACGAGCGCGACTTCGCGCCCGCTCCTTTCGAAGGAACTGATTGACACCGCTCCGGCGACTGCGTTAGAAAAGGCCTCCCACGCGCAACGACCGATGACGACCGAAGACCGAAGACGACCGACGAAAAAAGACGGACCAACGAGAGCGAAGACGGGAGACGGTCGATGGCGAAGAGCTCCAGCAAGCCCAAGAGCGATTACGCGATCCAGACCGTGCTGAACGCGTTTCGCATGCTGGAGGTCTTCGACGGCTCCGTCGCGATCGGCGTCTCGGACGTCGCGCGAAACCTGGGGCTCCACAAGAACAACGCCTTTCGCCTGCTCGCGACGCTCGAGATCGCCGGCTACGTGCAGCAATCCGCCGACAGCGAGCTCTATCATCTCGGCCCGCGCTGCCTCGAGCTCGCGCATGCCTTCGCCCGCAATCATCCGTTCGCGAGCCTCGCCCGCCCGGTACTCGAGGCGCTGGTGGCGGAGACGGGGGAGACCGCGCATCTCGGCGTGCTGCGCGATCACGAAGTCGCGCATCTCGATGGCGTCCTGCCGAGCCAGCTCCTGCTCACGGGCTCGCGCGTCGGCGAGCGGCTTCCGGCCCATTGCACCGCGCTCGGAAAGGCCCTGCTCGTCGGCGCGCTCGAGAGCCCGGCCGCGTTGCCCTTTTCGGTTTCTTCCGTCGGAGGAGCCATCCGCGGGGCGGAGCGAGGCTCGGATCGGAATCAGGATCGCCGCTCGCGCGGTCGTCTCGAGGGATCGCAGCGCCGCGGTGCCGACGCCGAGCTCTTCGCGGGCGATCTCGAGCGATTCACGGACGGGACGATCACCGACGGCGCCAAGCTCCTCGACGAGGTCCGTGCGAGTCAGCTGCGCGGATATGCGCTCGATCTCGAGGAGTACGCCGCCGGGCTCCACTGCGTCGCGGCGCCCGTGCGCGACGCGAGCGAGCGCGTGATCGCGGCCATCTCGATCTCGGGTCCGAGTCAGCGACTCGATCGCGAGCAGCTCCATGGCGAAGGGGCGCGGGCCGTCGCGGCGGCCGCGCAGCGCCTGTCCCGGGCGCTCGGTGCCCGGGAGGTCGGCACGCGGGAGCTCGATGCGCCGGAAGCACCGACGCATTAGGCGGTTCAAGTCCGGAGCGTCGTGATCCGATTGAGCGTCCGACGGAGAGGGACCCGATGGATTTCGAGCTCGATGATGCCCTGGCCAGCCTGCAGCGGACCGCCCAGCGATTCTCCGACGAGCAGATCGCGCCCGTCGCGGCCGCCTTCGACGCGAGCGGCGAGTTTCCCCGGGACGTCCTGAAGGCGGCCTGGGAGCTCGGCCTCTCCCATGTCTTCCTCCCCGAGGCGCTCGGTGGCCTCGGCCTCTCGGCGGTCGGTGCCTGCGTCGTCGTCGAGGAGCTTTCGCGCGGCTGCTCCGGGATCACGACGTCGATCCTCTCGAACGACCTCGGCCTCACGCCGATCCTGGTCGGCGGGACGCCGGACCAGCAGCGCGAATGGCTCGCGCCCTGTGCGACCGATTTCAAGATCCTGGCCTTCGCGCTCTCGGAGCCGGGCGCCGGCTCCGACGTCGCCGGGCTGCAGCTCCACGCCGAGAAGGCCGGCAACGACTACGTTCTCAACGGAACGAAGGCCTGGATCACCAACGGCGGCGAAGCCGATCTCTATACGGTGTTCGCAACGCTCGATCGCCACGCCCGCCACAAAGGCATCTGCGCGTTCGTGCTCCCGCGCGACACGCCCGGGCTCTCGCCCGGCAAGAAGGAAGACAAGATGGGGCAGCGCGCGAGCGATACGCGCGTGCTGCATTTCGACGGCGTCCGGGTTCCCGCCGCGCAGCGCCTCGGCGCCGAGGGCGAGGGCTTCAAGATCGCGATGACGACCCTCGACCGGACGCGTCCGCTGATCGGCGCCCTCGCGACGGGCATCGCGCGCCGTGCCCTCGAAGAGAGCCTCGCCTACGCGGCCGATCGCAAGGCCTTCGGCCAGGCGATCGGCGAGTTCCAGGCCGTCCAGTTCATGCTCGCCGACATGGCGAAGGACATCGAGGCCAGCCGGCTGCTGACCTTCCAGAGCGCCTGGCTGCTCGACCAGGGCCGACGTGCATCGAAGCAATCCTCGATGGCGAAATGCTTCTCGACCGATGCCGCCATGAAGGCCACGACCGATGCGGTCCAGATCTTCGGTGGCAACGGCTATACGAAGGAATACCCCGTCGAGAAGCTGATGCGGGACGCAAAGCTGATGCAGATCTACGAGGGCACGAACCAGATCCAGCGCGTCGTGATCGCCCGCGAGCTCCTGCGCGGCTGATCGGCCGGGGCCGACGCGCCCGGTCCGGATCGCGGCCGGGCGGTGCGCCGCATCCCCGCTCCGCCTCTTCGATGTCCGTCGCCGGGTTGCCCGGGGCAGTTGCCGGATCCGGCCCACGCCGCGGCCGTCCTGCTCCCGGGCAAAGCCGGTCGCCGAACCCGGACCCGAGCCGACCTCCGGCCGCGCGTCGGGTCCCGTCGCGGCGTCGAACCCGATCGGCCGCCGGCCCGTCCGAAACGATCGGCTGCGTCTCCGGGCTTCGACACCCGGGCACTCGATTGATAGACTCGGCAGCCTTTCGCACAGGCCTGTCGGCCGCTTCACTCCCGATCCATCGTCCGTGCGAGGAGAGTCACCGTTCGATCGGCGCGCGCAACCTGCGTCGTCGCCAGAGGTTCCCCATGAGTCTGAATGAGAAAGCGCTCGAATATCACGCCCAGGGCCGCCCCGGAAAGATCAAGGTCGTCCCCACCAAGAGCTGTGCCACGGCCGCCGATCTCTCCCTCGCCTACTCCCCGGGTGTCGCTGCGCCTTGTCTCGAGATCGAGAAGAACCCGGACGCCGCCTACCTGTACACCGCGAAGGGCAACCTCGTCGCCGTGATCTCGAACGGCACCGCCGTGCTCGGACTCGGCAACCTCGGCGCCCTCGCCGGCAAGCCCGTGATGGAGGGCAAGGGCGTCCTCTTCAAGCGCTTCGCCGACATCGACGTCTTCGACATCGAGGTCGATACGACCGATACCAAGGAGATGATCCGCTTCTGCGAGCTGATCGCCCCGACCTTCGGCGGCATCAACCTCGAGGACATCCGCGCCCCCGAGTGCTTCGAGATCGAGGAGGCGCTGAAGGCGTCCCTCGACATCCCGGTCTTCCACGACGACCAGCACGGCACGGCGATCATCTCGGCCGCCGCCCTGCTGAACGGCCTCGAGATCCAGGGCAAGAAGATCGGCGACGCGAAGATCGTCTTCTCCGGCGCCGGCGCGGCGTCGATCTCGTGCGCGAAGCTCTACAAGGACCTCGGCGTGAAGGCCGAGAACATCCTGATGACCGATACCAAGGGCATCATGTGGAAGGGTCGCGGCGAGGGCTTCAACAAGTACAAGGAAGAGTTCGTGCGCGAGACGAAGTGCAGGACGCTGGCCGACGCGCTCGTCGGTGCGGACGTCTTCGTCGGCCTCTCCTCCAAGGGCGTCGTGAACCAGGAGATGGTCAAGACGATGGCGCCGAAGCCGCTCGTCTTCGCGATGGCGAACCCCGATCCGGAGATCACGCCGCCCGAGGTCAAGGCCGCGCGCAACGACGCGATCTGCGCCACCGGTCGTTCGGACTACGCCAACCAGGTCAACAACGTGCTCGGCTTCCCGTTCATCTTCCGCGGCGCGCTCGACGTGCGCGCGACGAAGATCAACGAGGAGATGAAGCAGGCGGCGACCTACGCGCTGGCGGAGCTCGCCAAGCGCGGCGAGGTCGTGCCCGATGCGGTGAAGAAGGCCTACCCGGGCGAGAGCTTCGAGTTCGGTCCCGAGTACATCATCCCGAAGCCCTTCGATCCGCGCGTACTGCTCTTCGTGGCGCCGGCGGTGGCGAAGGCGGCGATGGACACGGGCGTCGCGCGCAATCCGATGGATCTGCGCACGTACGAGGCCAAGCTCCAGCAGAAGCTCTCGGAGATCGCTTCGCTCTAGATCGGGATCGCGCGCAGGCTCGCTCGGGGGCGTACGCGGCTCGGCTCCCGTCATGCTCCCGCCGCGTCACTGCGCGGGAGGGAGAATGTTCGGGAAGATCCTGATCGCGAATCGGGGAGAGATCGCCGTCCGGGTGATCCGGGCGTGTCGCGCGCTCGGCGTGCGCTCGGTGGCGATCCATTCCGAGGCGGACGTGGACGCGCTGCACGTCCGGATGGCCGACGAGGCCCATCCGTGCGGGCCCGCGCGTGCGACCGAGAGCTACCTCGACATCCCGGGCATCGTCGGGATCGCGCTGCGCTGCGGCGCGGAGGCGGTCCATCCCGGGTACGGATTCCTGTCCGAGAACGCGGACTTCGCGCAGGCGGTCGAGGAAGCCGGGCTCGTCTTCATCGGGCCGTCGCCAGCCGTGATCCGCGCGATGGGCGGAAAGATTCCCGCGCGCGAGCGGATGCGCGCCGCGGGCGTACGGGTGGTTCCCGGCGGCGAGCGTGCGATCGACGGTCTCGAATCCGCGCGCCTGGAGGCGGAGGCATTCGGCTATCCCGTGCTCGTGAAGGCGAGCGCCGGCGGCGGCGGGCGCGGCATGCGCCGCGTCAACGACGAGGCCGAGCTCGAGTCCGCGCTGGAACGCGCCGCCTCCGAGGCGCTCGCGGCCTTCGGTGACGACACCCTCTACCTCGAAAAATATCTCTCTGGCCCGCGTCACATCGAGATCCAGATCCTCGCCGATCGACACGGCAAGACGCTGCATCTCGGCGAGCGCGAATGCTCGATCCAGCGCCGGCATCAGAAGCTCGTCGAAGAGTCACCGGCCTTCGGCATGACGGAGGCGGTTCGCGCCGCGATGGGCGAGGCGGCCGTTCGCGCGGCGCAGAGCGTCGGATACGTCGGCGCGGGCACCTGCGAGTTCATGATGGATTCGACCGGCGCCTTCTACTTTCTCGAGATGAATACGCGGATCCAGGTCGAGCATCCGGTGACGGAAGCGGTGACCGGAATCGATCTGGTCGCGCTGCAGATCCGCATCGCCGCAGGCGAGCCGATCCCCTTCGCGCAATCCGACGTGAAGCTGGCGGGTCATGCGATCGAGGCCCGCATCTATGCCGAGGATCCGGATACGGGCTTCGTGCCCTCGCCCGGTCCGCTGCTCGCGTGGCATGCCCCGGAAGGTCCGGGCATCCGGCTCGACTCCGGCTTCGAAGCAGGGCAGACCGTGACCCCGCATTACGACGCGATGCTCGCGAAGCTGATCGTCCACGGCAGCGACCGCGCCGACGCGCTCGCCCGGCTCGCCCGCGCGCTCGACGACTACTGGATCGCCGGGGTCCGGACGGGGCTGCCCTTCCTGCGGCGTCTCGTGGCGAATCCGGGCTTCGCGGCGGGCGGCTACGACACGGGCTTTCTCGAGGCGGAAATCGCGCGGGCCGGATCGACGCTCGCGGTGCCGCGAACGATCGAAGAAGAGACGCGCGCCGCGATGCTCGCGCTCGTCGTCTGGCGCAGCGCCGCTGCCGGTTCGGATCCGACTCGGGAACGGGAAGGCGGTCTCGAGGAGATCGCCGACGCCTCCGCCCGCGTGACGCTCGCCAAGCAGGTGCCGGTCGAGGTCGAAATCTCGTTCGCGCCCGAGCGGGCTGCCGCTTTACTGGCCGCACCCGCCGCGTCCGGCACATCCGCCGAAGCGGCGGCTCCGTCTTCGCGCCGGCTCGGGACGCTGCGCGCGCAGATCGAGGGGCGTTCGTTCGAATTCGAGGTCGCGTATCTCGATGGGGCGGGAACACCGGGTACGGAGCCGATCCTCTTCGAGGTCGGTCGTGGCGGTCCGAAGATGCGCCTTTCCGTCGTGCGCAAGAAGAACGGGGATTTCGAGGTCGGGCTGCGCGATCAGGTCGTCAAGCTGAAGCTCGCGAAGACCTGAGTTCGCGCGCCTCCGCGCTCGCCGTCGGGCGCGGAGCGAAGTCGCCTGCGCTCCGCGGCCCGATCTGGCCGACACCCGGAAGCGGCGCGCTCAAGGCGCCGCGGGCATCTCTTCGACGCTCTCGGTGCCCGCTGCGGGCGCGGGCGCGTCGCCCTCCGACTCGCCGGCGCCGTCGCGATCGCCTCGGCGTTCGAGTCGGTCTCCGATCCGCTCGCCCCGGCGATCGTGGCGTTCGTCGATGCGATTGCCCTTGGCGTCGAGGCGCTCGGCGATCCGCTCGCCCTTGGCGTCGATTCGCTCCGCGCGGCGCGCGGCCTTGTCCTCGATGTGCTCCGCGCGCTGCTCCTGCCCGTGGGCCCGTGCGCGCTCCGCCCGCTGCTGGCCACGCTCCTCGATGCGATCCGATTTGTTCTCGAGCCGATCCTCGACGCGCTCCGCCTTGCGGTCGAGGCGACGTTCGCGCGGGGTTCCGGCCGGGGCATCGCTCGCGGCTTCGGCGGGGGCCACGCTGGGGGTCGCGACATCGTCGTCGGCCCGGGCCGAGGCCGAGAGGGAGAGGGAGAGCGAGAGGGCGACACCGACGGCACTCGCGAGAAGACAGGATCGAAGGGGCGATCGAAGCATGGGATCTCCTGATGTTGCGGGCCCGTCGCTTGCTCGACCAGCCGCGCTGACTCGAACCCGCTGGGCGTCGGAAGGTTTCGTCGCCGGAGATCTTCGGCCGATTGCGGTCCGGACCCGAGGCACCGCATCGTATCGGAGCCGCACTGCATCTCGACCCGCGGCAGTCCGTCGGCGGGATGTCGGCAGGAGGACGAACCATGCGACTCACAGCCATCGAGAAGCCGCCGAGCCTGCTCGGCCGATTGCTCGATCTCGCGGTGCGGCGGACGCTCGGGCGTTCGCTCACGCCCTCGAAGGTCGTCTACAACCGCGTCCCCGCCGCCTGGCGGATCATGCTGGCGATCCAGCTCTACGACCGTTTCGGTGCGAAGCTCCCCCAGGATCTCCGGCTGCTGGTCACGACCCGGATCGCGATGCTGAACGGCTGCGCCTTCTGCGTCGACATCAAGCGCGCGACGGCGATTCGGGCGCGGCTCGGGACCACGCGCTTCGACGCCCTCGCCGACTGGCGGGGCAGCGACGGGTTCGCCCCCCGCGATCGGGCTGCGCTGGCGTTCGTGGAAGAGGCGACGCGAAACAAACATGTCTGCGAGGAAACGTTCGACGCGCTCCGTCGGCATTTCGACGAGCGCGAGATCGCCGAGCTGGTCCTCGTGAACGCGATCGAGAACTACCACAATCTCCTGACCCTGCCCCTCGAAGTCGAGGCCGACGGTCTCGAGGCGCTGGCGCGAGAGGCCTGATGGTCTGTTAACGTCGGCCGGCCGGGTTAGGTGGCGTCGTCGGCCGGGGATCCCGCCGCGGCAGGGCCGATCCGACCTCGAGATGGAGTTCGATGCGATCGGTCGGAGCGATGCGGCGAGCGCCGGATGCACCGATCGTCGAAACGTCGTCCGATCGGGACGACACGGGAGGCGATGGCGATGCAGCGATACGGTGCGGAGTTCGTCGGAACGTTCTGGCTCGTCCTGGGCGGCTGTGGCAGTGCCGTGCTCGCCGCCGGATTTCCCGAGGTCGGCATCGGGCTGCACGGTGTCTCGCTCGCTTTCGGCCTGACGGTCCTGACCATGGCCTACGCGATCGGCCACGTCTCGGGCTGCCATCTCAACCCCGCCGTCTCGATCGGGCTCTGGGCCGGCGGTCGCTTTCCGGCGGCACAGCTCGTTCCGTACATCGCCTCGCAGGTCCTCGGTGCCGTCGCCGCGGGCGCGGTCCTCTATCTGATCGCGAGCGGGCAGTCGGGCTTCGACCTCGCGGCCGGCTTCGCGTCCAACGGATACGGCGAGCATTCGCCCGGCGGCTACGGACTCCGCTCGGCGTTCGTGACCGAGGTCGTGATGACGATGATGTTCCTCGTGATCATCCTCGGCGCGACGGACGAGCGGGCGCCCAAGGGCTTCGCCCCGATCGCGATCGGTCTCGGCCTGACGCTCATCCATCTGATCAGCATTCCGGTGACGAATACCTCGGTGAACCCCGCGCGCAGCACGGGCGTCGCGCTCTTCGTCGGCGGCTGGGCCGTCTCGCAGCTCAGGCTGTTCTGGGTCGCGCCGATCCACGGAGCGATATCGGGCGCGCTCGACAACCGCGTGATCGGCGAGGGGAGCGAATGATGCGCCGCGGAGCGAAGCGGCTCGCTCGCGGCCGA
>CAUJGH010000321.1 GCA_963169575.1 Myxococcota bacterium
AGCTCGCGGCGATCGCCCTCGCCGATCGCCGCGTCGCCGCGGCGCGGCTCGCCGAAACGCTCGCCCTCGATCCCGCCGACGATCTGCGCGTCGCGGCCCCCGAGCTCGCGATCTGGCAACTCGTCGACCCCTCGGCTCGGAGCGAGGCGACGCTCATCGAATACGCGCTCGCGCATCGTCCCGAGGCCGCGAATACCCGCTCGTCCCGGCAGGCCGCCGCCGCCGATCACGATGCGGCCCGCCTGGGGCCCTGGCTTCCGACGCTCGCTGCACGCGCCAGCTTCTACGGACTCGGGGGCGGACAGGGCGACGCCGTCGGACGATTCGACGACGGCCAGGACTACAGCGTCGGCCTGCGCTGGCGGATCGGTCCGGGCGGACTGCTCGATCCGACGCGTGACCGCGCCGCCGCTGCTCGCGCCCAGCTCGCCGAGCTCGACCACGACCGTACCCTCGAACGGATCCGGCGCGAGGTGGTGGAGGCGGGCGTACAGGCACGCTCGCTGTCCGACCAATACGCGATGGCCGAGCGCATGCTGGCGTCCGCCGAGGAAGCCCTGCGCCTATCGCGCGAGCGGCGGGCGTTCGGCATCGGCGCGGTGCTCGAGACGCTGGCAGCGGAAGACGAACTCACGCGGGCGCGCCTCGATTTCGTCGCGCTGGTCGCCCGCGTCAATCGCGCGCAGCTCGAGCTTCAGCGTGCGATCGGCGAAACGCCGGCGAGCGTTGAGGGCGGAGACGCCATTCCGCGCGAATGAACCTCGCCGTGTCCGAAGCCGCATTTCGATGCGATCGTCGCAGGGCCCCGCCCTCGCCGCGGGGCCGGGCCGAGGCGGGGCGCGCGGTGGACGCGCTTCACGGGGCCGAGGCGCAGACGAGAACCCCATGTAGACTGCACGATGAGGAGATCCCCATGAAGTCGGCCATCCGGATCCTCGGCGGCGGCGCAGCGCTCGCAACCCTCGTCGTCCTCTTCCTCTTCATCGGAGCCCGGTTCGCCGACGGTCCGATCGAGATCCTCGCCGGCGGCCCCTTCCGAACGGGCGAACTCCATCAGGGCCCGGAGCCCGATTGGTCGTTCCTCGCCGATCGGCCGACGGTCGAGTTCCAGCTCGAAGAGCCCGCGCGATCGCGAACGACGTTCGTGATGGTCCATGCGGGCCGGCTCTTCATTCCGTCGGGATACATGACGACGTGGTGGGGCCGGATCTGGAAGCATTGGCCCTACCAGGCCGAGTCGAATCCGAACGCGCTCCTGCGCGTCGACGGGAAGCTCTACGAACGAACGCTCCGGCGAATCCAGGACGGCCCCGACGTCGCTCCGGTACTGGCGGAGCTGGGCCGCAAATACGGGGGCGGCGACCCGATTCCGCGGGCTGCGCTCGATTCCGGATATCTCTGGCTCTTCGAGCTCGAGCCGCGGGACTGAGCGCGGGTCGGCCGGGATTCGTGGCTCGTCTCTCACCCGTCGAGCCATTGCCCCTCGACGTCAGACCTTGGCGAGCTTGCCTCCGGCCGCGATCCAGCGCTTGATCACGTCCTGCCCTTCGCGCGGGTTGTAGAGATCCTCCTGGTACGAGAACAGACCGTCGCCGGCGTATTCGAGGATCGTGACGCAGCCGAAGCGATAGTCGGCGTTTCCGCCCTTCGGATCCGGCATGACCTGCCAAGGGTAGTAGACGACCCGGTTGCCCTCGATGACGTGCCATTCGACCGGGAAGACCATCATCGGAACGGGCGCCATCACTTCGAGGATCGCCTTGCGAATCGCCTCGCGACCCTCGAATCGGCCCAGATGATGCTCGAGCCAGACACCGTCCTCGCCGTGCAGATCCGCCCAGGCATTCCAGTCGCCGGAATCGCCGACGCGCACGAAATTCTGATAGGCCGCCTCGACTTCGCTTCGATCGAACTTCATGCCGTCTCCTCCCTGGGTCGTTGATCCAGCCCATGTCGCTTCGCGGCGCTCCGATGCTCCGGAGACCCCGCGCTCAGGCCATCGTCATCAGGTCCGGAAATCCCGACGGATCGTGCCGTCCGACGCAGACATGCTCGAAGATGCCATGGCCCGTCTGGCCATCGAAGGTCGCGCGGGCGGCGTGGTCGATCATGGTCCAGGCGACGCGCTGGCGCGTCGCTTCGGCATCGAGGTCGTGGTCGACCCGCTGGATCCACTGCTCGCCCATCCAGCGCCCGTGGTTCCAGCCGTCGTCCTCCGGACCGTATCCGAGCCCGACGCCGAGCGGCATCGGCCCGAGCGGCTCGACGTCGAGCTCGAGCGTGCGGCCCCCGCGCTCCTTGACCCCGATCCGGGCGCGGACCGGATAGCGCGTCCCCTTCGCATACTGGATCTCGACCTCGGGCCAGCCGAGCTGCTCGATCCGCCCGTCGGGGCGGATCCGGATCGCATGGTTGATCGTCCGATGGCCGTCCGGCTCTTCTTCGAGGACGAACATCAGCGCGAAATCCTCGAAGCGCAGCGGGATCCAGCACCACCACATCGCGTGGTCGCCGAACGGCCGCTGCGGGCTCGTCGCATTGCCGACCGGGCGGATCCCCCAGGAGCGATCCCGGGCGCCGACCCAGTCGCGGGCATCGATCGTGCGGCCGTCGATTCGGAGACGGCCCGCGACGTCCGCGGGCTGCACGAAGCGGAATGCGTCGAGAATCGTGGTCTGGCCCTGGCGGCGGATGTGGCGCGGCTCGTCGGTGGCCGGGACGGCCGCCTGCCACGTCAGGTCGACCTCGATGCCGTGTGCCGCGCCCTCGCAGCGGAAGGCGACGGTCTCGAGTTCCTTCACGACGTCGATCGACATCGGCCCGACGCGCTGCTGCAAGCGGTCGTCGGAGAGCGCGCCCGACGTGCGCAGCGACGTCAGCCGACGGCCCTGCCGGATCGCGACATAACAGTCGATCACCCCGACGCCCGGATAGACCCCGAGGCCGGCGGCCAGCTGCCGCTCGCCCGTGCGATCGAGGGCGTGCATGATGCAGCGGTCGTAGACGTTCCGATCGCTGGTCAGGAAATGCTTCATCGACTCCGGTCCCTGATGGATCGGATGTTCGTCGAGCGGGACGGGCATGGCGTCTCCCTGGATGCGGCGCGCCAGAGGCGGTGCGGCGAAAGATGTGGAGCGCGCGCAGTCTACTCGATG
>CAUJGH010000322.1 GCA_963169575.1 Myxococcota bacterium
TCCCTTCGGCAGACAGCTCTTGAAGCCCTTCTCGACGGCCGGGATGTACTCGGTCGGGATCGAGCCGCCTCGAACTGCATTGACGAATTGAAAGTCCTTGTCGCCCTCGTCTTCCGCCGGGATCGGCTCGACGTAGCCGCCGACCTTGCCGTACTGGCCCGAGCCGCCGGTCTGCTTCTTGTGCGTGTACGTGAAGTCGACCTTCTGGGTCACCGTCTCGCGATAGGCCACCTGCGGCTGGCCCGTCTCGACCTCGCAGTTGTACTCGCGCTTCATGCGCTCGACGTAGACCTCGAGATGGAGCTCGCCCATGCCCGAGATGACGGTCTCGTTGCTCTCCTGATCGACCTCGGAGCGGAAGGTCGGGTCCTCGCGGACGAAGCGGCCGAGCGCCTTGCCCATGTTGTCCGACGACTTCTGGTCCTTCGGCTTGATGGAGAGCGAGATCACCGGCTCGGGGATGTGCATCGACGTCATGGCGACGTTGATGTTGCCGTCCGTGAAGGTGTCGCCCGAAGCACACTCGACCCCGAACAGCGCGACGATGTCGCCCGCGCAGGTGTCTTCGATGTCCTGCATCTCGGCGGCGTGCATGCGGATCAGGCGGCCGACCTTGTGCTTCTTGTTGGTCCGCATGTTGTAGATGGTGTCGCCCTTCTTGAGCGTGCCCTCGTAGACGCGGATGTAGGTCAGCTGGCCGTAGCGGCCGTCCTCGAGCTTGAACGCGAGGGCGACGAGCGGCTTCGAACGATCGGTCGGAATCTCGACCTCGGCCTCGTCGTTGGCCAGGTCCACGGCGAAGTTGTGGACCTCGGTCGGGTTCGGCAGATAGTCGTTGACGCCGTCGAGCAGGAGCTGGACGCCCTTGTTCTTGTAGGCCGAGCCGAGGAAGACGGGCGTCAGCTCCATCGTGAGCGTGCCCGCGCGGATCGCCTTCTGGATCATGTCGACGGTCACGTTCTCCTCGAGCATCGCCTCCATGAGCTCGTCGGAGAACATCGAGACCGCGTCGAGCATGATCTCGCGGTATTCCTGCGCCTGGTCGACGAGGTTGGCCGGGATCTCCTCCTCGCGGATCGTCTCGCCGTTGGCCCCGTCGAAATAGAAGGCCTTCATGCGGACGAGGTCGACGACGCCCTGGAGGTCGTTCTCGAGGCCGATCGGGATCTGGGTCATGACGGCGTTGTGGCCGAGCTTCTCGCGCAGCTGGCGCGTCACCTTGAAGGGATCCGCGCCCGAGCGGTCGAGCTTGTTGATGAAGGCCATGCGCGGGACCTTGTACCGCTTCATCTGGCGGTCGACGGTCATCGACTGGGACTGCACGCCGGCGACGCCGCAGAGCACGAGGATCGCGCCGTCGAGCACGCGCAGGGAGCGCTCGACCTCGACGGTGAAGTCGACGTGTCCGGGCGTGTCGATGATGTTGATCTGGTTCTCGCCCCACTGGCAGTAGGTCGCGGCCGACGCGATCGTGATGCCGCGTTCGCGCTCGAGATCCATCGAGTCCATCGTCGCGCCGACTTCGTCCTTGCCGCGGACTTCGTGGATCGCGTGAATGCGCCCGGTGTAGTAGAGGATGCGCTCGGTCAGGGTCGTCTTGCCCGAATCGATGTGTGCGCTGATCCCGATATTCCGGACCTTGGTGATGTCACCGAGCATCGTCTTGTCCTCTTCTCTCTGTCGCTCTGGCTCTCTGGCTCGTGGGCCTGCAGCGCGTTGCCGCCCGGCCCTCTCGCAGGGTCGGTCCCTCGCGAGAGGGACCGGGTTCGTCGGGCGGGCGGGATCACCGCACGCCGCTACTCGTCGTACCGGGCGCCGCTCTTCGCTCGCAGCGACTGCGAGCGGCGCTTCGTTTCGTCCTTCGTCTTTCCCCGCCCGGCGCTCGACTCGCGAACTCGGGAGCGGCGCCGAACCTTCGCGCTCGAGCGCGCGGGGCTCCACGTCTGGCGACGCAGGGATGGCGGGGGGCCTGATCCGTTCAGGGCGCGCAAATTAGCGGGATGGCGAGGGAAAATCGAGCCCCGAAAGGCACGATCCGGTGACGGCCCCGCAGGAAGGCAGCGCTTACGCCGAACCCGGGCCGCGACCCGATCGGCGAGCCGATCAGACGAGCCGGTCGCCCGGCCGCAAACCCGACGCCTCGGCCGGGACCTTCGCCCCTTCGCCCCGACGCACCTTCGCGATCCGCAGGTTGCCGCCGCGGACGGCCAGAAGGAGCCCCGACGGCTCGACGGCCACGATCGTGCCGGGCGCGGTCGCCTGCCCGGACGCCGCTTCGGCCCGGGCGGCGGGTCGGGCGTCCAGCGCCAGCGTGCAGCCGTGCAGCCGAACGGCCTCGCCCTCGAAGAGCGCCCATGCGCCCGGCTGCGGATCGCATCCCCGGATCCGCCGATCGAGCGAAGCCGCTTCGGCCCTGAAATCGAGCCGGGCCGCGCGGTCGTCCAGCAGCCCCTGAAAGCTCGCGCCCGTCTCCGACTGGGGCGTCAGCGTCGCGGTTCCGGCATCGATCGCCGCGACCGCCTCGACCATCGCCTCGATGCCGAGGGGATAGAGCTTGTCGAAATAGAGCGAGGCCGCCGTATCGGCCGGGCCGATCTCGACCCCGCGGCGCTGGAGGTAGAGGGGGCCCGTATCGACGCCGGCGTCGGGCTGGAAGACCGAGATGCCCGATTCCCCGGCGCCTTCGATGATCTGCCAGGCGAGCGCGCTGCCGCCCCGCCAGGCGGGCAGCACCGAGGGATGGAAGCACACCGACCGGTGTCGCGGATGGTCCGCGATCTCGGGCGGCAGGATCACGGTCGTGAAGGGCAGCACGTTCAGGTCCGCGCCGAGCGCGCGGTACTCCGCTACGCGTTCGGGGATCGCCTGGCCGCCGCGGCGATAGCCCTTGTAGCGGAAGAGCGGCCAGCCGCGAGCCTGCGCCTCGGCGGCGAGGGGATCGGGCTTGCCGCCGCCGTCCGGCGGGACGTGGACACCGACGATCGCGTGGCCGGCCTGCGCGAGGCGAAGGCTGACGTCGCGCCCGAACGGGGCCTGACCGAAGACGGCGATCCGAAGCGGCATCGCGCGACCATAACACGCGCCGCCCGCACCGATGCAGATCGCGTATCGTGCGGTCGAGGAGGGAAGCCGCGTGGTCCGCGATGCGAAGCCGGCGGGCGAGACCGCCGATGCGATCTCCCTCCCCGTCGACGGCCTCTGCGATCCCACCTTCGCCGCCGTCGAAGCCGCGTTCCGCGCGAACTTCCACGAGCGCGACGAGATCGGCGCCGCCGTCTGCGTCGTGCAGGACGGCCGGATCGTCGTCGATCTCTGGGGAGGCCACCGCGATGCCGAACGCCGAACGCCCTGGCGCCGCGACACCCTCGTCAACGCCTACTCCGTCGGCAAGGGCATCACGGCGATGCTCGCCCTCTCGCTCGTCGAACGCGGCGAGCTCGACCTCGATCGCCCGGTCGCGAAGGACTGGCCCGAATTCGCCGCCCACGACAAGGGCGATACGACGCTCCGCATGCTGCTCGCCCATCGGGGCGGCCTGCCCGGCGTGCGCAAGCCCCTCGCGCCCGAAGCGATCTTCGACTGGTCGGCGATGACGAGCGCCCTCGCCGAACAGGCGCCCTACTGGCCGCCGGGCACGGCCCACGGCTACCACGTCAACACGCACGGCTTCCTCGTCGGCGAGCCCATCGTCCGCCGCCTCGGCCGCCGCTTCGGCGATTGCCTGCGCGAACGGGTCACCGGCCCGCTCGCCGCCGACTTCCACAGCGCCCTCCCGCTGCGCGATCACGCCCGCGTCGCGACCCTGGTCCAGCCCGAGCCGGCGAGCCCCGCGTCCCCGCCTGCGTCCGCCGCCGCGCCTGCCGCCGCGCCCGCCGTCTCCGCGCCCGTCTCTCCCACCGCCGCTCCCACCGCCGCTGGAATGCACGCGAGTCTGCTGACCGGCGACCCGGAGATCGATCGCATCCTGCCCTCGGTCTACTTCAATCCCCCCGGCCTGTCGGGGCACGGCACCGTGAACACCGCCGCGTGGCGCAGTGCATCGATTCCCTCGACCAACAGCCATGCGACCGCGCGCGCGGTCGCGGCGCTCTACGACGCCTTCCTCCGCCGCGATCCCGCGCAGGGCGGTCTCGTCGGGCCGGGACTGCGCGCCGAAGCACTGCGAACCCAGGCCGAAGGGCCCGATCGCGTGCTCGGCAAGCCCTCGCGCTTCGGTCTGGGATTCCAGCTGCCCCAGGCGAACCGCCGCATCGGCGGCAGCGCGAGCTGCTTCGGCCACTACGGCTACGGCGGCAGCCTCGGCTTCGCCGATCCCGAGTGCGGACTCGCCTTCGGTTATTTGATGAACCGCCCCGGCGATCGCTGGTACAACCCGCGCACCATCGCCCTCGTCGAATCCGTCTACGCATCCCTCGGCCGCCCGCTGACGCCCTGAGTCCGAATCCAAAACCCATGCCGGACGCGGCACTGGATCGCCACCAACACCACGAGTGCACCGGCCGAGCGGTGTGGGGTGAGATGTAAAGGTTGCACGCGCAGCACGGCGCAGGACGCGCCGGCGAGCCAAAACGCGTGCAGCCGAGCCACGAACCCCACACCGCTCGGCCGGGGCACATGGCACGAAATTCGGATCCCGCCCCGCGCCCGACTACACCGGCACGCGGCTGCGATCCCCGATCGTCCCGCGCAGCTCGGCCGGATGGCCGTAGGCGAGCGAATGCGGCGGCAACGAGCGCGCCAGGACCGAGCGGGTCCCGACGACGGAGTGCTCGCCGATCTCGACGCCGCGCAGGATCGTGACGTCGGCGGCGATCCAGCAGTGGTCGCCGATCCGGACGGGCTCGATCCGTTGTCGGCGCTCGGCGTCGAGGTCGTGCTGATCGGCGTCGAAGACGCGCGAGCCGGGGCCGATCCAGACGCGGTCGCCGATCTCGAGCGCGGCCTTGCTGCTGAGATGGCAGCCGTTGAGGAAGCCCTCGCGGCCGATCCGGATGCGCGCACCGGGAAACGCGAAGATGCGGACCGGACCGAGATCCGAGCGCAGCCAGGTCTCCGCGCCGATCTCGACCTGCGCATCCTCGGCGACCGAGATGTGGACGCCGCCCGCGCAGCGTTCGGTATGGACCCGCGCGCCGATCGTGAGGCGGGCACCGGGGGCCAGGGCGAAATGCGCGCTCGCGAGATTCGTGCTCGCTTCGGGATCGATCGAAAGACCGGGATGGCGCGCCATGCGGCGCCGGAGGCGATGGCGGTCGAAGCGCTGGATCGCCTTCAGCAGGAGCCGTGTTGCGGCCGGGACGACCTCGGCCGGAGCGCGGGGAGCGCGGAGGAGAGAGGCGGAGCCGACGGGCCTAGGGCTGTCCCGGTCCAGACTGGCCGTCCTTCAAGCGGAAGGTGATGAAGCCATGGGTCGGGTCGTAGGGCGAGAGCCCGACGGTGACCTTGTCGCCCGGGATCACGCGGATGCGGAAGCGGCGCATGCGGCCCGAGAGCTGCGCAGTCACCTGCTGGCCGTTTTCCAGCGTGATCTGGTAGCGACCGCCGCCGAGGATCTTGTCCACGCTGCCCGTCGCTTGAATCAGGTCGTCTCGCGCCAAATCGAATCGATCCTTCCGTCGTGATCTACGCTTGCCCCGGTCGAGTCGCGACCGGCGCCCGTCGTTTCATGCAGGGATGCACGCAAGGAGGCATGCAGGGCCGCACGGGGGCCTGGGGCGGGCGCAGGCTAGCACGCGACCCCGGCCCGGGCGAACGGAATGAGCAAGGGTCGAAGGATCGGGCCGACGACGCGCGGACGCATCCGGAGGGCGGGTTCGCGAGAGATCCCGCAGCGGGGAGCCGAAAATTGCGCGGCCCGAGCGCTTCCCAAATCCGGCCGGGCCTTGCTAGCCTGCCCGCCCGCGGAGAGGTGGCGGAGTCCGGCTGAACGTACCTGACTCGAAATCAGGCGTACCCGTAAGGGTACCGTGGGTTCAAATCCCACCCTCTCCGCCA
>CAUJGH010000323.1 GCA_963169575.1 Myxococcota bacterium
GTCGTGATCCCGCCGGTGCAATACCCGGGACAGACGGAGACCGAGCCCTTCGTGCGGATGTTCGTGCTGGTCGACGGGACCCACGTCATCTACGGCTATCAGGCGGCGGTCGATCTGCCGTGGGATCAGGTGCGCGTCGGCCTGCGGGTGCGCGCCCTATTCGCACCGCCGGGCGAGGACCTCGAAGAGGCGGGCGCCATGGGCGGCCATCTCGGCAACCTGCTCGGCTGGACGGCCACCGGCGAGCCCGACGTCAACGACCCCGATCTCGTGAACCGGATCTTCTGAAGAACGATCCGGCTGAGGACCAAGATGGCAACCCCTTCCAAGGACATCGCGATCGTCGGCTGGGCCCAGACGCCGATGGTGCGCCGCACGGACCAGACCGAAACGCAGATGCTGATGCAGGTCATCACCGATCTGCTGAAGCCGCTGAAGCTCACCCGCGCGGACATCGACTTCACCTGCCTCGGCTCCTGCGACTACATCACGGGTCAGGCCTTCTCCTTCGTCTCGAACCTCGACGCGATCGGCGCCTGGCCGCCCAAGCGCGATTCGCACGTCGAGATGGACGGCGCCTGGGCGCTCTACGAGGCCTGGCTGCGGCTGCAGGAGGGCGACATCGAAATCGCGGTCGTGACCGGGTCGGGTCGTTCTTCGACCGGCGATCCGGCGCTCATCTATCCGATGGAGATGGATCCCTTCTTTCTCGCGCCCCTCGGCGCGGACCCGCTCACGTTCGCTGCGCTGCAGGCGCGCGCCGTCATCGAAGCGGGCATCGCCGACGAGCGGCGGATGGCCGAGGTCTCGGTCCGCTCGCGCGGGCGCACCGGCGCGAAGGCCGACATCGATGCACTCTTGAAGACCGACTACGTCCGCGAGCCGCTGCGTCGCCACGACCTGCCGCCGATCACCGACGGCGCCGTCGCGATGCTGCTCGCGACCGGCGATCGCGCGCGCAAGCTCGTGAAGCGCCCCGCCTACATCAGCGGCTTCGACCACCGCACCGAATGCCACAACCCGTCCTTCCGCCGTCTCGACGACTCCCCGTCGACGCGCATCGCAGCCCAGCAGGCCGGCCTGCACGACGGTCCGCCCGTCGAGATCGCCGAGCTCCAGGCGGCCTTCAGCCACGAAGAGCTGCTGCTGCGCCACGTCCTCGAGCTCGGTCCCGGCGTGCGCGTCAATCCCTCCGGCGGTGCGCTGAAATCGAATCCGATCATGGCGAGCGGCCTCTCCCGCATCGGCCATGCCGCGGACCACGTCTTCTCCGGCGGTCGCCGCGCGCTCGCCCATTCGACCAGCGGTCCCTGCCTGCAACAGAACCTGATCTGCATCGTGGAGGGCCGGTCATGATCCCGTGCGCAGTCGTCGGCGTCGGCCAGACGCATCACAAGACCCGTCGTCACGACGTCTCCTTCGGCGGACTCGTCCGCGAGGCGGTGTTCCGCGCCCTCGAGGATGCCCACATGACGATGCGCGACATCGACGCCGTCGTGCTCGGCAAGGCGCCCGACCTCTTCGAGGGCGTGATGAAGCCCGAGCTCTATCTATCGGACGCGCTCGGCGCCGTCGGCAAGCCGATGTTCCGCGTGCATACGGCGGGCTCGGTCGGCGGCACGACCGCGATCGTCGCCGCTTCGCACATCCAGGCGGGCAAGCACAAGCGGGTCCTCGCCGTCGCCTTCGAGAAGCAGTCGGAGGGCAATGCCCAGTTCGCGCTGGGGAGCGGGAAGGGCGCCTCGCTCGGCGCCGGCGGCGCCTTCGCCCCCTTCATCCGCGCCTACATCCATCGCAGCGGCGCGCCCGAGCACATCGGCTGGAAGGTGGCGGTCAAGGATCGCCAGAACGCGCTCAAGAATCCCTACGCGCATCTGAAGCTGAAGGACATCTCGATCGAGAAGGTGAAGGCCTCGCCCATGATGTGGGATCCGATCCGCTTCCTCGAGTCGTGTCCGTCCTCGGACGGCGCCTGCGCGGTCGTGATCACCGACGAGGAAGGCGGCAAGGCGGCGGCCGCGGACGGGCGAAGGCCCGCCTGGATCCTCGGGACTTCCTCGCGCTCGGAGCCGCCGAGCTTTCCGGGCCGCGATCCGGTCCGGCCCGCGGCGTGTCTGCAATGCGCCGACGACGTCTACAAGCAGGCGGGCATCACGAATCCCCGCAAGCAGCTGAGCATGGCGGAGCTCTACGTGCCGTTTTCCTGGCATGAGGCGATCTGGCTCGAGGCGCATCGCATCGCCGAGCCCGGCGAGGGCTGGAAGATGATCGATCGCGGCGAGACCGAGATCGGCGGAGCCTTTCCGATCAACTGCTCGGGCGGCGTGCTCTCGTCGAATCCGATCGGTGCGTCTGGCCTGCTGCGCTTCGCCGAGGCCGCGAACCAGGTCCGCGGCGTCTGCGGCGAGACCCAGGTCGACGGCGCGAAGACGGCCCTCGGCATGGCCTACGGCGCGAACTCGCAGTATTTCAGCATGTGGGTCGTCGGGAGCTCGCTGCGACCGTTCGGCTGAAGTCGCCTAACGCCGCAGCCCCGCCGCATGCCGCGTCCCCGGCTTCGGCAGCGGATGGCGGTAGAGCTTCGCCGCGTTCTCGTGGGTGATCTTCCAGGCCTCGTCGTCGGGGACACCGGCGAGCAGCTTCTCCATCACGGGCTGGGTGTCGGGCCAGGTTCCGTCGCCATGGGGATAGTCGGACTCGGCGAGGATGTGGTCGATGCCGATCGCGTGGCGGGTCGAGACGGTCGACGGATCGTCGATCATCGTGAACCAGAAGTTGCGTTTCAGGACCTCGGCGGGGCGCGTCTGCTTGTCGGGCCAGCCTGAGGCATAGCCCGAGCGGCTTGTCAGGTTCTCGAGCCGATCGATCAGGCTCGCGACCCAGCCGATGCCGCCCTCGGAGAG
>CAUJGH010000324.1 GCA_963169575.1 Myxococcota bacterium
GCGCGCGGCGCAGGCCTTCGCCGAAGCGAACGGCCTCGCGCTCTCGGACTGTTATTTCTACGCCGACGGAAGCGAGGACGTCGCGCTGATGTATCTCGTCGGCCATCCGCGCCCGGTCAACCCCGCGCGCCGGATGCGCGCGGCGGCGACGCGGCGCGGCTGGCCCGTACTCCGCGTCCCCGAGTCGCCGCGGGTCCGGGGCATCCGGCCGCGCGGGAGCTGGGTCGGCGAGCGGCTCCTGGCTGCGCTCGGCGGTCCTCGCCCGCGCTGAGCGGCGCGGCACCGGCTCGCTCCTGGGCCCCAGCGCGCCGCCGGCTTGCCAGCCGCGCTGCCGAGGGGACACTCTTCCGCTGCGCCGGCCCCGGATGCGGCGCGCGGAACACAGCCCGCGAGCCGCGAGAGGAGCAGAGCATGGCCCGTCATGAACCCGGTGCTTACGTCGAAGCGCGCGGCGACCAGCCCGCCGTCGTCATGGGCGAGAGCGGCGAGATCATCACCTACCGCGAGCTCGACCGGCGCTCGAAGCAGGTCGCGCGCGTGCTGCGCGAGGCGGGCCTTCAGCCGGGCGACCACGTCGCAATCCTGCTCGAAAACCATCCGCGTTATTTCGAGATCGTCTGGGGCGCCCAGCGGGCCGGCCTGTACACGACCCCGATCAACTGGCATCTCAAGCCCGAGGAGGTCGGCTACATCGTCGAGGACTGCGAGGCGACCGCGCTCTTCAGCTCCAGCGCCCTCGCCGGCATCGCGAGCGGCCTCTCCGAGCATCTCGGCCGCGTCGGCCTGCGCCTCATGATCGACGGCACCGCGCCCGGCTTCGCGCCCTACGAAGAGGCCCTCGCCCGCCACGCGCCCGAGCCCCTCGATGAAGAGACCGAGGGCGCCATCATGTTCTATTCCTCCGGAACGACGGGCCGGCCCAAGGGCATCAAGCCGCCGCTCTCCGGCGCGCCCTTCGGCGCCGCCGCGGGCGGCCTGACACTGCTCTTCCAATTCAAGTACGGCGTCACCCCCGATTCGATCTACCTCTGCCCCGCGCCCCTCTACCACGCCGCGCCGATGGGCTGGTCGACCTCCGTCCAGCGCCTCGGCGGCACCGTCGTGCTGATGGAGCGCTTCGATCCCGCGAAGGCGCTCGGCCTGATCGAGCGCCATCGCGTGACCCACGCCCAATTCGTCCCGACCCATTTCGTGCGCATGCTGAAGCTGCCCGAGGCCGAGCGGCGGCGCTTCGACGTTTCGAGTCTGCAGAAGGCGATCCACGCGGCGGCGCCCTGCCCGATCGACGTCAAGCGCGAGATGATCGGCTGGTGGGGGAACGTCGTCGAAGAATATTATGCCGGCAGCGAAGGCAACGGCTTCTGCGCCATCGGCACGGAAGAGTGGCTCGCCCATCCCGGCTCCGTCGGCAAGCCGCTGCTCGGAAGGCTCCACATCCTCGACGAGAACGGCAACGAGCAGCCCCCCGGTGAGGCCGGCCAGATCTGGTTCGAGTCCGACGTCCGCTTCGAGTACCACAACGATCCGAAGAAGACGGCCGAGGCCTTCAACCCGAAGGGCTGGAGCTCCCTCGGCGACATCGGCTACCTCGACGCCGAGGGCTTCCTCTTCCTGACGGACCGCGCCTCCCACATGATCATCTCCGGCGGCGTCAACATCTACCCGCAGGAGGTCGAGAACGAGCTCGTCATGCATCCCGCCGTCGCCGACGTCGCCGTGATCGGCGTCCCCCATCCGGAGATGGGCGAGCAGGTGAAGGCCGTCATCGTCCCCGCCGAGGCAGCCGCCGCCGGCCCCGCCCTCGAGGCCGAGCTGATCGCGTTCACCCGCGAACGGATCGCCCACTACAAATGCCCGACCTCGGTCGATTTCGTCGAGACCCTCCCCCGCCTGCCGACCGGAAAGCTCCGCAAGGCCGAGCTGCGCAAACGCTATTGGCCGGCCTGAGCCGCGCCCGACGAATTTCCCATTGACGCCGCTCGGGGTCGGAGTTAGAAAACCGCCGAAATTCCGCGGAGCCGGAGCTCCCCAAGTGATCCGGCGGACGGCCAACTGAATGCTGAATTCCTTCCTCGCCCCCGGCCTGTGCGGCGTGGAGATCGCAGACATCGCAGACAAAGGGGGGCGGGGTGTCTTCGCGGAGCAGCCGATCCCACGAGGCCAGCTCCTCGTCGTCTTCGGCGGCGACATCATCACCCGCAAGGATTTCGAACGGCTGACCCCCAGCCTCCGTCCGCTCACGATCCAGGTCGACGAAGACGCCTTCCTCGTCTCGACGAAGCCCGGCCCCGGCGACTGGGTCAACCACAGCTGTGAGCCCAACGCCGGCATCCGCGGCCAGATCACGCTGGTCGCGATGCGCGACATCGCCGTCGGCGAAGAGATCACCTTCGACTACGCCATGAGCGACGGCTGCGACTACGACGAATTCGATTGCGGCTGCGGCGCGCGAATGTGTCGCGGCCGGATCACGGGCGAGGATTGGCGCAAGCCCGAGCTGATCGCGCGCTATCGGGGCTATCGGTCGACGTATCTGGACGTGCGGCTGCAGGAGGCGGCGGCGCGCAGCGGCGCGCGACGTCCAACGGCGTCCCGGCACATTCGTGCCGGTAGGAGCGCGGTGCGATCCGCACCCTGACGACTTCATGGTCGAGCCGGGGTGCGTTCCAAGGGTTCGCGAAGGGGATTCACCGGGATCCCTCGAGTTTGCTTTCGGGGATCTGACGGGGCACTCGCACGTCAACGGAACCTTCCGGCGGTCCTCGATCTCCCGCTGCACACGATCCGGTATCCGGATTCCAGGCTCGACCTCGCGCTCCTTCGACTCTCCGAATACGGGCAAACGTGGTCTCCGAGGAGCTGGGCTCCCGATCGGGCCAACCAAGTTCCCGCATGGGAGTTCGATTGGTCCAATCGCGAGGCGAGCCCGCCAAACAAGAGCCACGTCCGCGCGCTCGCGAGCGCCTCGGGGCTGGATCGGCAATGGGAGATCGACGCGCCAAAACGGCATCGACCCGCCGCTGCCGTGCGGCGACGAGCCGCGGAACACGCGCCCCGAACCGATTCCCGATGCGATGGACGCAGCTCGCTGGAGGTGATCCGAGGACCTTTGCCGAAACGATCGAACGATGAGCGCGAGGTCTCCCGATGAACCAGCGCGTACGGGGCCCTCGCGACGGCGCGCGCGATCAGTCGTCTCACGATGCCCGCATCGCGGCCGCCCGAGTCGGCGGGCAGCCTTCGAATTGACGCCGACGAGACGGATGATCCGATCGAGCTAGCCTCCGCGCGAGGCGCCAGCTGGCGACCAGGCAGAGCATTGGCGCCCTGCACTGGTCCACGCCGCCCGAGAGTCCATGAATCCGACGACTCTGTCGCCCCTCTCGGGGCATGCCGTCCTGACGCTCCTTCTCCAGCTCGCGCTGCTGCTCGCGCTCGCGCGTACGCTGGCCGAGGCGATGCGGCGAATGGGCCAGCCGGCCGTCATCGGGGAGCTGCTTGCCGGCATCCTGATCGGCCCGACGGTCCTCGGGCACTACGCGCCGGGCGCGTTCGCCGCGCTCTTCCCCCAGGACGCTGCACAGTTCCACCTGCTCGAGGTCGTCTCCATGCTCGGCATGGTGCTGCTGCTGCTGCTCACCGGTCTCGAGACGGACCTTCGCATCATGCGCGCCATGGGACGGGCGGCCGTCTTGACGTCGGCGGGCGGGCTCCTCGTCAACCTCGCCGCGGGTGCGACGCTCGGGTTCGCGCTGCCCGATGCCTATCTCGTCGCGCCCGAGACGCGCCCGATCTTCGCGGCCTTCCTCGCGACCGCCCTCGCCATAACGGCGATGCCCGTGATCGGAAAGATCCTGATCGACCTCAATTTGATCCGGCGCAACGTCGGGATCGTCACGCTCTCTGCGGGCGTCATCGACGACACCATCGGCTGGCTCCTGCTCTCGGTGATCGCCGGCCTCGCGGGAGCGGGCAGCTTCTCGTTGCGCGGACTCCTGCTGACGCTCGCCGAGCTGGTGGCCTTCCTCGTGGTCATGCGTCATGTCGTCTACCCGATCACCCGCCGGGCCCTGCACTTCGTCAACGAGCGCGTCCGGCTGGCGGGTAGCGACGTCACCCTGATCCTCGTGATCACGTTCTCCAGCGCCGCCGCCACCGAGGCGATCGGCATCCACGCGGTATTCGGCGCCTTCGTGGCAGGACTGATGATCCGGCAGGTCCCTCGCGTCCGATCGGAGTCCCTGCACATGCTGGAGACCTTCGTGCTCTCCGCGCTCTCGCCGATCTTCTTCGCCTTCGTCGGCCTGAAAGTCGACCTCTGGGCCCTCGGCGGCTTCGCGCTGCCCGCGCTGGTGATCGGCGTGGCGATGACGGGAAAGCTCGTCGGTTGTTATTCCGGGGCGCGACTCGGCGGCATGTCGCACTGGGAGGGGGTCGCGCTCGGATTCGGCATGAACGCACGGGGCGCGATGGAGCTGATCGTCGCCATGATCGGCTTGTCCCTCGGGCTGCTGACCCAGCAGATGTACTCGACGATCGTGCTGGTCGCGGTCGTCACGTCCTTCCTCGCACCCCTCCTGCTGCGCACGGTCGTCTCGCGACTGCCGATGAGCGAGGAGGAGCGTCGGCGAATGGCCGGCGAGCCCCGCGTGCGGCTGCTACCGGCGAAGCAGCCCCGCATCCTCGTGCCGACCGCCGGCGGCGGAAACGCCATGGGTGCGTTCGCGCTCGCAGCGGCGCTCGTCGTCCATCGCCAGGGCGGGCTTACGGCGCTCTATGTCGAGCGCCGGGAGCGGCAGGGGCTCGTCCGGCGGTGGCTCGGCCGCGGTCGGAAAGATCTCGCCGGGCAGGGGCTCGATCAGCACCTCGAGTCCGTCGCCGCGCGCCTCGGCGACGAGCGCAAACGCCTCCATGTCCGCCGGGTCGCGTCCGACGACGCGGCCTCCGCCATCCTCGCGGAGGCGGGCCGCGACTACGATCTGCTGATGATCGGCGCCGCCTCCCAACACCTCGCCGGCCACTCGACGATCTCCGAGGTCATGGCGGGCAAGAAGCTCCCGGCGATCATCGTGAGGAGCTTCGACGACGAATCACCCGAACGATTCCGCCGCATCCTGGTTCCGGTCGAGGGCAGCGTGTTCTCGATCTACGCGGCCGACTTCGCCTTCGCCTACGCGCGGTCGGTCGGCGCCGAAGTGACGCTCCTCCACGTCGTCAACGAGACCCGCGTCGTCAGCGGCTCCCTCGCGATTCCCGAGAGCCGCAAGCGACGAGCGGTGAGCCACGAGCGGCAGACGGCGCTCGCCGCTCGCATCCGTGAAGATTATGGTGCCCTGGCCGAACACCACGAGATCTCGTTCGGCGTCCGCATCCTCGCGAGCGGCGATCCGAGCAGCACCATCATCGAGGAGAGCAGCACCCATCAGTACGACCTGCTCGTGCTCGGGGCGGAGAACAAGGTGCTCGCGCAGCCGCTGTTCTTCGGTCAGGGCACGGCCGCCATCGTCGAGCGGGCCGGCTGCACCACCGCCGTCGTCGTCCCATCGAACAGCCCGACCCGCACCGACTAATCGCCCACTCCATCGGCCACGGAGAACAGGAAGGTCGACAGCGCCGCCGCGAGCCCTTCCGGATCGTCGAGCATGACCCCGTGCCCCGCGCGCGGGAGCGTCACGAGCCGGCCGTCGCGCAGGACCTGATGGACCATCTCGTCCGCGACCTTCTCCGAGAGGATCGCCGAGAGGCCGCCGCGCACGACGAGCACGGGACATTCGAGGGCGCCGAGCGCCTGCCAGAGGGCGCGTGTCGTCTCGGCGAGGGACTCGGGCGAACCGCCCTCGCCGAGGACGCCGGGATCGAGCGCCGGCTCGAAACGGCCGTCGAGGCGGCGGACGACGCCCGCCTCCGCGAGGCGGTCCAGCAGCTCCGCGTCGCCGGCGGGATGGATCGCCGCGAGCCAGGCGCGGAATTCGGCGACGGAAGCGAAGCTGCGGAGCGCTTCGTCGACCTCTTCGAGGACGTGGTCCGAGCCCGAGGCGTCGAGGGAGGGGCCGGTATCGACGAGGGTGAGCGAGAGGATCTTCGATCCCGCGCCCGCTGCGTAGAGCGTCGCGACGTTGCCGCCGAGGGAATGGGCGACGACGTGGAGGCAGGGCAGCTCGAGCGCGTCGACGAGGGCGGCGAGATCGGCGGCATAACACGGCAGGTCGTACTCGCCGGCGGGCGACCAGGGCGAGGCGGCGTGGCCGCGCAGATCGACGCAGATCGGCCGGAATCGCTCGGGGAGCGAGCGGGCGAGCTTGCTCCAGACGGCCCGGTTGTGGCCGAAGCCGTGGACGAAGAGCACCGGGATGCCGGCACCCCGCGGATCCGAGAACGCGAGCGGCAGCGGCAGCGGATGGGCGTGCCCGCGCGGCGAAGCGGACGGATTCGGCCGGCTCACGCGGATCCTCCCGCGAGGCTCGCCTCGAGGCGCCGGACGAGGACCTGGGCGATCTCCGCGAGCGTCGGTCCGGGCGGGAACCAGTCGGCGGCGAGCGGCAGCTCGAGGCCGCGTCCGAGGCCCATGAAGAGCTCCATCGTCATCAACGAGTCGAGGCCGAGCGCATCGAGGCGAAGCGCCGGATCGAGCCCATCCCGGCGCTCGACGCCGAGACCGAGCACGCCCGCGAGTTCCTCGCGGACATGGCGCAGGAGCGCCGCGCGCCGCTCCGGGAGCGTCAGCGCGAGGAATCCCGCGCGATCGAAGCTCGCTGCGCCGGCTCCGCCATCACTCGCGTCGAGCAGCGCGAGCAGCGGCGACGGGGACCGCTCGGCCCGGACGATCTGCTCGGCGATCGGCAACAGGATCCGCTGGTCGGCGCCTGCGCTCTCGCGTCCGATGCCCTCGAGAACGCGCAGGATCCGCTCGGGCGTCACATCGGCGGGCACGCTCAGCGCGCGGACCCGCGCCGTCGATCCGCGCATCCCATCGGCTCCCTCGCGACCCTTCTCACCGCTCGAATGGACGGCGAGCAGCAGACGGTCGACCCAGAGCCGCGCCTCCCAGGCGCGGTCGCGATCAGCCGCGCCGAGCTGCTCGTCCCGGAGCGAGACGAGCACGCGCTCGGGGCCGCGCTCGTCCGCGAGATCGAGGCGGAGGCGGTCGGGGCCGTCGATCGCCTCGTCGGCGACGTGGATCCAGAGGTCGGCGTCCAGGGCGGGCCGCTCGGCCTCGCGCCCGCCGACCTCGGCGGCCCCTGCGGCCCGCAGCGCCTCGGCGAGCGCGCTGCGCAGCGCCTCGCCACGCGCCGAACGGGCATCGCTGCTGAGGACGATCGCGCGGCCCGCAAAGCGAGAAGCCGCCGCGACGGGCTTGGCTTCGACCGGGACGTCCTGCGCGCCCGAGAGGTCGAGGACGACGCGGCCGGTCTGCCGGTTCTGCGTCATGAATCGCAGGGCGCGCGCAGCCTCGGCGACGGGGAAGCGCTCGAAGGCGATCGTCTCGAGCGTCCCTTCGTCGAGCTCGGCCATCATCTCCGCCAGCCGCGCACCGATGCCCCGCCCATCGGCCTCGAGCGCCGAGAGCGCATCGACGGCGAGCACCGCGCGATTGGCGCCGAGACGCAGCGCGCCGAGCTCCTCGCGCTCGAAGCGTTCGCGGGGGCAGAGATCGACATAACGCCCGCCCGGCGCGAGCGCTGCGATCCGCTCGTGGACGACGGGGCCGGATTCGCTGCCGAGGATCACGTCGAAGCGGATCGGCTCATCGGCCTCGCCGAAAGCCGTTCGCTCGCCGAGCAGGGCGCCCGGCTCGGCGAGCGCGGCCCGCCGCGCAGGCGTACAGGCCGTCGCATGGACCTCCGCGCCGAGGGCCCGCGCCCGCTCGACGAGCGAGAGGCCGACTCCGCCTCCCGCCGAAACGACGAGCACCTTCTCTCCGGGACGCACCCGCGCCACGTCGACCAGCACGTGTCGCGCGACCAGCCCCGGCCAGGCGAGGCTCGCCGCCGAGACGAAATCGAGTCGCTCGGGCAGCCCCGCGACGCGCCGACGCGACACCACGATGCGCCGCGCGACCGCGCCGCCCGCGAAGCCCGTATCCGCCGTCTGCCCCGCCGAGCCGGCGATCCCGACGATCCGGTCCCCGATCGCGAGATCCGTCACGCGCGCGCCGACCTCGAGCACGACGCCCGCAAAATCGATCCCGAGCCCCCCGCCCTCGCCGCCGTTCGCGTTCGCCGGTGCGAGCCC
>CAUJGH010000325.1 GCA_963169575.1 Myxococcota bacterium
TCCGGAGGGGCAACAGACGCTCGAGGTCGAGGCGCATCTGCGGGGCGAGGAGGCGGTGCAGATCCGCGCGCAGCTCGCGAAGCACCCCGGCCGGCTGATGCTCTACTGGCCGCGCACGGGCAAGCTCGAACGCCTCGCGGCGGCGCCTCCGGATGCGCGTCCGCTCGCCTGGTCGAGCGACCATCGGCGTCTGCTCTTCTCGTCGTCCCATCGCGGCCAGAAGGAGCAGCTCTACGAATACCATCTCGACCGCCGCGACCTGCGCCCCGTCTCCCAGGGCCCCGACGAGCATTCGCGCGGGGACTACGGGGGCGCCGACGAGCTCGCGCGCCTGCAGGTCCATCGCCCGGTCTTCGGCGGCCCCTCCGAGTACACGGTCGAGCTCGTGCGCCCGGGCGCGACCGAGGCCGAGGCGGAAACCATCGCCCGGGGCGTTCCGCCCGGGACGCTCCGCCTGACGCCCGCCGCGGACCGGATCGTCTACGAGCAGGTCGTGCCGCGCCCGCGCCGGGACGGCCCGACGGCCTACGAGTCCTTCATCGCGACCCGTGCCGCCCGCGACGGCAGCGAGGAGACGCTCCTGCTCGCCGGGCGGGAGCCGACGCTGAGCCCCGACGGCGAGTGGATCGTATTTGCATCGTCGTCCACCGCGGGCTATCGACTGCGGCGCATGCGCCTCGACGGGACGGCCCGGGTTGCGATCAATCCGGGGACCCAGGAAGAGCGAATGCCCACGGTTTCGCCCGACGGGGAATTCATCGCCTTCATTCGCTTCGAGAACGGGAAGCGGCGACTCGCAGTGCGCCGCTTCGACGGCCGCGCCGAACGGGTCGTACTCAGCGACGGATGGAGCGAGTTCCCGGTCTGGTAGTCGCGCGGCCCGATCGGCCGTCGTCCGTCGCCCATCAGCCGACGACCTCGACCGATGGCTCCATACGATCGCCCAGGATCGTTCATTTCGAAGCAGGTCTGTCGAAGCAAACCCGCCCAAGCAAGCCTGCCGAAGCAAGAAAGCAAAAAAAGAGAGGACCCCGAGCCCATGACCTCGTCCGCCCAGCGCGATCTCGTTCCCGTCCACGGTGGCCTCGACGAACCCGTCGATCGGATCGTCCCGTACAAGCAGAAGGCTGCGTTCCTGGCCGAGGCCGAGTCGCTGCCGTCGATCCGCGTCAACGCGGCCGATCAGTCGACGGTCCACCGCATCGCCGACGGGGCTCTCTCGCCGCTGACGGGTCCCATGAAGCGCGAGGCCTTCGACCGCGTGCTCGACGAGAAACTCGTCGTCTCGCAGGGCAAGAAATACGCCTGGACGATTCCGATCTCCCTGCCCGTGACCGACGCGGAGGCGGCCAGCCTGAAGAAGGGCGGCGCGTGCGCGGTGCGGACGGAGGACGGGAGGATCATCGCGATCCTCTCGGACATCGAGACCTTCGCCTGGGACAAGAAGAAGTATCTCTCGAGCGTCTACGGCACCGATCGCGTCGACCATCCGGGCGGCCGCATCGTCGACAACGACGCGCGCACGCAGATGATCGGCGGCGAGCTGCGCGCTCTGCCGCAGCGCCTGCCGAAGGACTATGCGGAGTTCATGCTCTCCCCGCGCATGACGCGCGCCTTCATCCGCGACCGCAAATGGGAGCGCGCGCTCGCGTTCCAGACCCGCAACCCGCTCCACCGCGCGCATGAATATGCCCTCGTCTACGGCGTCGAAGTGCTGACGGCGCAGGGCTTCTACGCCGGCGCGGTCCTGAACCCGCTGATGGGCGAGCTGAAGGGCGACGACGTCCCCGCGGCGACCCGCATGCTTTGCTACCGCAAGCTCCACAGCGAGCGGCTGCTCGGCCAGGGCGACAAGGACGAGGCGATCTGGAAGAAGGCCGGCTGGGACATCTCGGACGTCTTCGAGCTGATCGGCCTCGACATCAAGATGTTCTACGGCGGTCCGAGCGAGGCGGTGATGCACGGCATCTATCGCCAGAACTACGGCTTCTCCGACATCGTGATCGGCCGCAAGCACGCCGACGCGCCCTTCGAGGACGGCAAGGCGATCTGGGGCGACTTCGATGCCCACGAGATCTTCGACAACCTCGCGGGCGAGCTCCACATCCAGCCCTGCAAGGTCGGCTTCGCCGCGTTCTACGAGAGCATCGGCCGCGTCGATCTCACCGATCGGCACGAGGGCGAGAAGCCCTATTCGATCTCGGGCACGAAGGTGCGCGAGCAGCTGCAGGCGGGCGAGAGGCCGGATCCGCGCATCATGCGGCCGGAGACTTCGGACGTGTTGATCGAGGCCTATCGGAAGTAGCCGCGGCGCTCAGACCATCCGGATTCGCGGACTGCGCGCCTGGGCGAGCAGGGCCTCGCGGTCGGTGCCGTCCGCCGGGTGGACGCAGTAGCCGAACGCGAGTCCGACGCGGACCGGTTGGTTCAGCGTCTCGTGCTTCGAGACGACATCGGCGACGGCCCGGGCGAGCTCGAAGACGCGCTCGCCGGGCAGTCGGCCGGGCTCGGGCATGAGGACGGCGAACTCGTCGGTGTCGAGGCGGGCGACGACGTCGAAGTCGCGCAGCTTGCCCCGCAGCGCCTCGGCCAGGACGCCGACGACGCGACCGACGTGGGCAGGCCCCGTCTCGCTCGTGATCTCGGCGCGATTCTCGAGTCGACAGACACAGACGACCAGCGAGTTCTCGCGGCCGGCCGCACGGGCAATCTCCTCGTGCAGGCGCTGGCCGAAGTAGGCGGCGTTCGGCAGGCCGGTCTCGTCGTCGATGTTGCGGTGCGCAAGGCTCTCGCGGCGGCCGAGGGCATTGTCGAGGGCTCGTTCCACGTAGGCGACGAAACGCCCGAAGACCTGCAGATCCTCGTCGTCGAAGCGGCTCGTGAAGAAGCGGTCGAGCGCGACCTTGTCGTAGACGGAGAGCGTTCCGATCACCTCGCC
>CAUJGH010000326.1 GCA_963169575.1 Myxococcota bacterium
CTTCTCCGTCCTCGCGGATTCGCTCGGCGCGCGCACCGCGAACGACCCCATGTCGTACGGGCCCTTCATCGCCGTCAGCAACGGGATCGCAATCTCCGCCTCTCAGATGCGGCGGATCGATCTGCCCGCGGCCATGAAGACGGAATGGAAGCTCGTCGTCTTCGGCTCCCTCGTCTCGACGCTCTCCTATCAGATCCTCGTCTATTCGATCACGAACGCGCCCGTCGGCCTCGTCGTCTCGCTGCGGGAGACGAGCATCCTCTTCGCCGTCGCGATCGGTATCGTCTTCCTGCGCGAGCGGGTCGGCGTCTGGCGCTGGGTCGCGGTCGCCGCGGTCTTCGCGGGGATGATCCTGATCCGGAACTGAGCGGCTGCGTCGGTCGGCAGCGATCCTGCCCGAGGCTTCCGATCGGGCGCCCGAACCGCCTCTGCCCTCTGTTCGGGGCCCTCTGCTAAGGTGCGCCGCTTGCGCGTCCTCCTCGTCACCCCGCCCATGACACAGCTCAATACGCCGTACCCCGCGACGGCGTATCTGACCGGCTTTCTGCGGCAGCGCCGCGAGCTCGCGGGCGAGATCGAGGTCGACCAGGCCGACGCGGCGATCGAGCTCTTCCTGCGCCTCTTCAGCCGCTCGGGCCTCGAGCGCGTGGCGGCCGCGCTCGGCCGACCGCGCAAGAGCGCTCCGGATTCCGTTCTGCATTTCGCCGAGCATGCGGACCGCTATCTCGAGACGATCGATCCGGTCGTGCGTTTTCTCCAGGGCCGCGACCCGAGCCTCGCGCTGCGCATCGTCGGCCGCGCGTACCTGCCGGAAGGACCGCGCTTCGCAGCGATCCATGCGAGCGAGGCCGGCGATGCGCACGCGGCGAGCGCCGACGATGCGCTGGACGATTCGCCCGGAGACGATCCCCTCGCCTGGGCCTTCGGCGCGCTCGGCAGCGCCGACCGAGCGAAGCACCTCGCGAGCCTCTACATCGACGATCTCGCCGACGTCGTCCGCGAAGGCATCGATCCCGAGTTCGAGCTCGCCCGCTATGGCGAGCGGCTCGCCGCGAGCGCCCCGAGCTTCGCGCCCCTGCGCGAGGCGCTCGAAGGCGAGCCCTCGGTCGTCGATCAGCTGCTCGACGAGCTCGCCGCCGACCTCGTCGCCCGCCATCGCCCCGACCTGATCGGATTGACGGTCCCCTTCCCCGGCAACCTCTACGGCGCGCTCCGCATCGCTCGCGCTGCGAAGGCGATCGCCCCGGCGACGCACGTCGCGCTCGGCGGCGGCTACGTCAACACCGAGCTGCGCAGCCTAGCCGATCCCGGGATCTTCGACTTCGTCGACTCCATCTCCCTCGACGACGGCGAGGCCCCGCTGCTCGCCCTGCTCGCCCATCTGCGCGATCCGCAGGCCCCGCTGCTGCGCACCTTCGTCCGCCGCGAAGGCGTCGTCCAGCTCGCGACCGATCCGACCCGCCACGACATCCCCCAGCGAGAGACCGGCACGCCGACCTACGCGGGCCTGCCCCTCGACCGTTATGTCTCGCTCTTCGAGATGCTGAACCCCATGCACCGCCTCTGGTCCGACGGCCGCTGGAACAAGCTGACGATCGCCCACGGCTGTTATTGGAAGCAATGCGCCTTCTGCGACGTCTCCCTCGACTACATCGCCCGCTACGAGCGGACGCCCGCGGATCGCCTCGTCGATCGGATCGAGGCGCTGGTCGCCGAAACGGGCCAGAGCGGATTCCACTTCGTCGACGAAGCCGCGCCGCCCGCCGGCCTCGCCGCCCTCGCCGATCGCCTCGTCGAGCGGGGCGTCGCGATCAGCTGGTGGGGCAACATCCGCTTCGAGAAGGCCTTCACGTCCGAACTCGCCGAGCGCCTCGCCCGCTCGGGCTGCGTCGCCGTCAGCGGCGGCCTCGAGGTCGCCTCGGATCGCCTGCTCGCGCTCATGAAGAAGGGCGTCACCGTCGAGCAGGTCGCCCGCGTGACCCGCGCCTTCAGCGACGCCGGCATCATGGTCCACGCCTATCTGATGTACGGCTTCCCGACCCAGACCGCGCAGGAGACGATCGATTCCCTCGAACGCGTCCGGCAGCTCTTCGCCGAGGGCTGCATCCAATCCGCCTTCTGGCATCGCTTCACGGCGACGGCCCACAGCCCGATCGGCCGCTCGCCCGAGCAGTACGGGATCGAGCTCGTCCCGCCGCCGCCGAGCGCTTCACCGCTCTTTGCGCGCAACGACCTCGCGTTCGTCGATCCGACGGGCTGCGATCACGACTTCTACGCCGAGGGACTGCGGACGGCGCTCTACAACTTCATGCACGGGATGGGGCTCGAGGAGGACGTGCGGAGCTGGTTCGTCGGGGAGCGGGGTCGGGGGCAGCGTCGCGGCCGCGGGCTGCCCGCGACGAGCGTCGATCCGGAGCTCATCCGGCGGGCACTCGAGACCGAGTGATCGAGGCGGAGCCCGAGGTTTACGAATCCCCCGATCCCCCCGATGCTCTGGGCACGCCCCGCCCTCAAGGAGTCCCTGCCGATGACCCCGCGCGAAGTCGTTCTCTGCCATCCCGTCCGCACCGCGATCGGAACCTACGGCGGCAGCATCAAGGAGATCCCGGCCCCCGAGCTCGGCGCTGCCGCGATCCGCGAGACCCTCGCGCGCGCGGGCCTGCCCGGGAGCGCGGTCGAATCGCTGGTGATGGGCAACGTCATCCAGGCCGGTGTGAAGATGAATCCCGCGCGCCAGGCGGGCATCGCGGCGGGGCTGCCTGTCGAGGTCCCGGCGCTGACGGTCAATCGCGTCTGCGGATCCGGCGCCCAGGCGATCGCGAGCGCGGCGCTCGAGGTCCAGGCAGGCCTCATCGCCTGCGCGATCGCGGGCGACATGGAGAACATGGAT
>CAUJGH010000327.1 GCA_963169575.1 Myxococcota bacterium
CTCGTAGGTGCAGAAGCCGTGCTCGATGAGGCTCATGACGACGGCGCCCGTGAAGTTCTCGTAGCTCTGGACGACGTCGACGTCGGCGGGCGAGACGCCGGCCATCGCGTAGAGCCGCGGCGCCAGCGTCTTGAAGCTCGAGGTCGCGAAATCGGGCGGATTCTGGACCCCGGCGCCGTCGCGGAAGCCCGAGCCCTGCGCCGCGCCGAGCAGGTAGACGGGGGGCTGCGCGAGGTCCCTCGCGCGCTCGGCCGGGACGAGGACCATCGCGGCCGCGCCGTCGTTCTCGAGGCAGCAATCGAAGAGGCCGAAGGGCTCGACGATCCAGCGCGCCGCGTCGTAGCCCGCGGCATCGAGGGGGCGGCCGCGCATCACGGCCCGGGGATTCGCCTGGGCGTGGTGGTAGGAGGCCATCGCGACGGCGCGCATCGTGGATCGCTCGATGCCGTGCTCGTGCATCAGGCGCGTCGTGCGGAAGGCGAAGATCTGCGCCGGCGACATCACGCCGTAGGGCGCGAAGTAGGCCATGCCGCCCGAGACCGCGGCGGGATAGTTGCCCTGGCCGAAGCGATAGGTCTGGCCCTGGGCGAGTCCGCGGTAGACGACGACGCATTCCGCATAGCCTGCGGCGATCGCGGCCGCTGCGTTCGCGACGGCGGCCGAGCCGCCGCCGCCGCCGCCGCCGAAGACCATGTTCGCGAAGCGCAGCTCGGGCAGGCCGAGCGCCGCTGCGATGCGCGCCGGATCGTTCTGGTCGTTGCTGAAGGAGGCGAAGCCGTCGACCTGCTTCGGATCGAGTCCCGCGTCCCGGCAGGCGGCGAGGATCGCCTGCAGCGTCAGGACGTACTCGGGCTCCTTGGCCTGGCCGCGTTTGGAGTAGGTCGACTCGCCGACGCCGGCGATCGCGACCCGGCCGCGGATGCTGCGTGTCATCGTTCGCCTCCCGTCTTCTCCGCCCTCGAAGCCCGCGATGCGGGGCGCAGGGCGCCTCGGCTCGATGGGGTCAGTACGCCGGCGAGTCGGCCACGCCGTCGGGCGTCGCTTCGCCGGCCATCACGACGACGCGCCGGGCGAATCGCCAGCGCCCGCCCTGCCGAACGAGCTCGTCGTGGTAGCGCCCGATCGTCGCGATCGTGATCGCCCCGTCCTTGCCGCTCGCGAAGGCAGAGAGATCGGTCCAGGCGCGCGCGTGGTCTGCGTCCTGCAGGTCGATCACGGGCGAGAGGACGACGTGCTTGCCGGGCGTATCGGGCTGCATGCCGCCGATGCCTTCGGCGATCGCCTTCCGCCCGCGCCAGGTCTGGCCCCAGACGGCGAACACCGCGTCCTCGCTGAAGAGCTGGCTCCATTCCTCGATCCGCTTCGAATCGAGCAGCTGGCCGTAGATCGCGAGCAGACGACGGATCTCTTCGAGCGCGTGGAGGTCGACCATCGCCGCACTTTACCAGAACCCCGATCCGCGCGACGATCGATTTTCGCCGCTCCCGCAGGCCGCATCGGACGGGAGCGCACTCGGAGGAATGCATGGATCCGTCGGACATCCTTCTCACGGACCGCGTCGCCATCGTGACCGGCGCCGGCCAGGGCATCGGCGAGGGCATCGCGAAGGGCTTCGCGCGCTTCGGTGCCCGCGTCGTCGTCGCCGAAAAGAACGCCGAGACCGGCGAGCGCACGGCTGCGGCGATCCGGGAAGCCGGCGGCGAGGCGCTCGCGATCCCGACGGACGTGCGGGATTTCGAGCAGGTGAAGGCGATGGTCGACCAGAGCGTGAAGCATTTCGGGCGCCTCGACATCCTCGTCAACAACGTCGGCGGCGTGCGTTATGCGAAGTTCCTCGACCTCGGCCAGAAGGGCTGGGGCACGCATACGCGGCTCAACTTCGACGGCCTCTTCGGCCCGACGGATGCCGCGGTGCGCGCGATGATCGCCGGGGGGCGCGGTGGCGTCGTGCTCAACGTCGCGAGCATCGAGGCGCTGCGCGCGGCGCCGATGTTCTCGGTCTATGCGGCCTGCAAGGCAGGCATGGTCAACTTCACGCGCTCGCTCGCCCTCGAGCTCGCCGACGAGGGCATCCGCGTCAACGCGATCGCGCCCGACATCGTCGACACGCCCCATCTGCGCGAGTTCGAGGGCAGCGCGACCGGCGGGACGCGCGAGGCGCGCGAGCGCGGCATTCCGCTGCGCCGGCCGGGCACCGTCGACGACTGCGCGAACGCCTGCATCTTCCTCGCCTCGGAGATGGCGGGCTACATCACGGGCGTGACGCTCTCCGTCGACGGCGGGACCTTCGCCTCGAGCGGCTGGACCCGGAACGAGGACGGGAGCTGGGGGCTGTTTCATTGAGAGCCCATCCCAATACTCCCTCGGTCGGGAGTATTGGGATGGGCTCTAAGTCGTCGGGAGCGCGGCGAGGCCCGCGCGGATCTCGGCCTGGCGATGATCGACGTCGTCCGCCGTATGCGGATGGGTCGGGATCACGAAGAGACCGCGCCGCAAACCTTCGAGGGCCCGCTCCGCGATGACGTCGGGTGAGAGCGAGAGCACGCCGAGGCGTTCCTGCACCGCCGGCGTGATACCCGCGCTCGGCGGTCGCGCGCTGCCCGGCGCAGCCGTCGCCCCCGGCGCGGCGCCCGCCGCCGTCGGGCGCAGGGCCTGGGAGCTCTGGCTGAGATTCGTCGCGACGGGACCGGGACAGAGGACGCTGACGCCGATGTCCTCGGCGGCGACGTCGGCGCGCAGGCCGTCGGCCAGCGCGAGCACCGCGTGTTTGGTCATGAGATAGGCGGTCAGCTGCATGCCGTGGATCAGGCGCGGGTAGGAGAGGGCGGCCTCGGAGCCGGTCATCAGGATGTGGCCCTGCCGGCGATGTTCGCGCAGCAGGCGGACGAAGGGCCGGCAGGTATCGAGCACGCCGCGCACGTTGATGTCGAAGATCCAGTCGAGCTCTTCCCGGCTCGCCTCGAGGATCGGCCCCTGAGCGACGACGCCGGCATTCGCGCACACGAGATCGAGACCGCCGAACTCGCGCCAGGCGCGTTCGACGACGCGCGCGAGCGCGGTCGTGTTCCGCACGTCGCAAGCGGCGAAGGGCGCATCGAGGCCATGCGCCGCCTCGCGCAGTCGTTCCTCCGCGACGTCGCAGAGAAAGACGCGGGCACCGGCTCCGCGAAACAGCCGCGCGAGTGCGGCGCCGATGCCATCGGCGGCGCCGGTCACGAAGATGCGCTTGTCGTCGAGCTTCGAGAAATCCAGGGGCACGGTCCACCTCGCCGGGCTTCGATCGCCCGGCGCGGAGTCTAGACCGGCCGCGGCGCGCCGCCCTGGCGATCCCCCAACCCATCGCCCTGCCGATCGCACGGCCGGTTGCGCGCGCCCGGAGCCCGCTCCAAAGTCCAGCGGGACCGAGTCGAACGCGAAGGAGCCGCCCGATGGAGACCCGTGAGATCGAACGCCTCGCAGCCAGGCGGCTGGTGGGCGGCGAGTCCTGGGACGATTTCTGCGAGTCGCTGAAGGGCGCCGGCCGGATGGTCGAGCAGTTCGGCGATCTGCCTTCGGAGCAGGACCGGGCGGAGTGGTACCGCTTCCTCTCGCGTCTCGTCCGCAACGGCTTCGAGCGCTTCGTCGAGAACTGCGAGCCCGAGCGGCCGCGGCTGCGCGATGCGCCCTGGCGCTGCAGCATCAACGCGCAGTGTCCCGACCAGGACCATCTGATGTGCGAGTTCGAGAGCGGCGACCACGAGTACCTCATCACCGGGACGCGCGGGACGCTGCCCTATTTCGTGATGGCGGTCTGGTCGGCGCCGCAGCCGGCCGACCTCGCGGCGCGCAGCTGGGCGGCGAGCGGTGCGGCGAGCCTCGGCGAGTTCGATCCCGCGAACCTGAAGACGACCGCCTTCCTCAAGAGCGACGACATCGACTTCGACGCCGACGGGCGCTTCGAGGTCGTTCTGTCGCGCAAGCCGCCGGCCCGCAACGGGCTCGCGCTCTCGCCCGACTCGACCGGCATCCTGATCCGGCTCGTCTACCACGAGCGCGCGAAGACGATTCCGCCGCAGTTCGCGATCGAGCGGCTCGATCGGCCGAAGCCGCGGCCCGTCGCGGCCGCCGAGATCGCCGCCGGGCTCGCGAAGGCCGGGCAGCTCGTCGTCGGTTATGCGGAGCTCGTGCG
>CAUJGH010000328.1 GCA_963169575.1 Myxococcota bacterium
CGGCCCCCGGACGTCGGGCTGCTCTCCTCGACCGGCCGGGCCGAGGTCGATTGCGTGCGCCGGCCGCGCGTGCGGCTGCTCGTGACGGGCGACGAGCTGCTGCCGGCCGGATCGGCGCCGCGCGGCGCGCAGATCGTCGACAGCAACTCCGTCGTGCTCCGGGGGCTCGTCGCCCGGGATGGCGGGATCGTGCTGCCCTTCGAGATCGTGAAGGACGTGCCGGAGAAGATCGCCGAGGTCATGCGCGATTCGGCGTTCGACGTGCTGCTCGTTTCGGGCGGCACTTCCGTCGGCCAGGAGGATCATGCGCCGAGGCTGCTCGCCTCGCTCGGGCGGCTCGACTATCACGGCATCTCGATGCGGCCCTCGAGTCCGACGGGCATCGGCCGGATCGGCGAGCGCTTCGTGTTCCTCTTGCCCGGCAATCCGGTGAGCTGCCTCGCCGCCTACGAGTTTTTCGCCGGCCCCTCGATCCGGGCGCTCGGCGGGCGTTCGCGGGCCTGGCCCCATCGCCGGATGCGCGCGCCGCTCGCGCGCAAGCTGGCTTCGGAGGTCGGGCGGACCGATTACGTGCGCGTCGCCCTCGAAGCAGGGCGGGCGGTTCCGATGGCGACGGCGGGGGCTTCGATCCTCTCGTCGACGGTGCGGGCGGCCGGGGCCGTGATCGTGCCGCGCGAGCGCGAGGGCTACGCAGAGGGCGAGATCGTCGAGATTCTTCTCTACGACGAGGAGGGCGCAGACGAACGGGCGACTGCGCCCGAACGAGATGCCTCGGCGAGCGGGGGTCCGCGATGAGCGGAGCGCGCGCATGAAGCAGTCGCAATTTCTCGAGGTCCTCGATCGCGACGAGGCCGAGCGGCGCTGGCGGGCGGTCGTGCGCAGCGTGCCGCTCGCGGCCGAACGCATCGCACTCGAAGACGCGCTCGGACGTGTGCTCGCCGAAGACGTGCGATCGGCGGTCGACGTGCCCGGCTTCGACCGCGCGAACATGGACGGCTTCGCCGTGCGCAGCGAAGACACCTTCGGCGCTTCTGAGCTCGAGCCGGTCCGCCTGCGTCTCAACGCGGAGTCGCTTCCGACGGGCGTCGCGCCCCGCATCGAGGTCGCGCCCGGGACGGCGACCTCGATCGCGACCGGCGCGATGCTGCCGCGCGGCGCGGACGCGATCGTCCCCGTCGAGGTGACCCAGCTCGATCCGAGCGATCCGGGCTTCGTGCAGGTCCAGGCCCCGCGCGTCCCCGGCGCCGCCCTCTCCTTCGCGGGGACGGACATGGGGCGGGGCGAGACCGTGTTATTCGCCGGGACCCGGCTTTCCTCGCGCGAGACGGGCGTGCTCGCCGCGATCGGCCGGGCAGAGGTCCTGGTCTTCCGGCGCCCGCGCGTCGCAATCCTCTCGACCGGCGACGAGATCGTGCAGCCCGGCGAGCCGATGCGCCCCGGACTCGTCTTCGACAGCAACGGACGGATCCTCGCCGATGCCGTCCGCGAGCTCGGCGGCGAGCCGCTCTTTCTCGGGCGTTTCCGCGACGATCCGGCCGCGCTCCGCAGCGCCCTGCAGCGTGCGCTCGCCTCCGCGGATCTCGTGCTCCTCTCCGGCGGAACGTCGAAGGGCGAGGGCGATCTCAACGCGCTCGTCGTCGGTGAGCTCTCGCCCGGGATCGTCGTCCACGGCGTCGCGCTCAAGCCCGGTAAACCCATCTGCCTCGCCGCGAACGGCGACCAGCCGGTCGTGATCCTGCCCGGCTTCCCGACCTCCGCGATCTTCACCTTCCACGAGTTCGTCGCCCCGCTGATCCGCGACCTCGCCGGCCTCCCGGGCGCCCGCCGCGAGACCCGCACCGCGCGACTCGCGTTGAAGACGCGCAGCGATCGCGGCCGCCTCGAATATCTGCTCGTGGGCCTCGTCCCCGATGCGGCCGGCGCGCTCTCCGCCTATCCAATGGGCAAGGGCTCGGGCTCCGTCACGACCTTCAGCCGCGCCGACGGCTTCGTCCGCATCGGCCGCAACGTCGAGATCGTCGAAGCGGATACACCGGTCGAGGTCACGTTGATCGGCCGCGACGTTCCCGTCGCCGACCTCGTCGTGATCGGAAGCCACTGCGCCGGCCTCGACCGGATCGCGAGCTTTCTCTCCCGGCGCGGGCTCTCGATCAAGCTGCTCGCGGTCGGCAGTCAGGGCGGACTCGAGGCGGCGCGCCGCGGCGAATGCGATCTCGCGCCGATCCATCTGCTCGATCCCGAGTCGGGTCGCTACAACGAGCCTTTTCTCGAACCCGGCATGCAGCTCGTCCGGGGTTATGCGCGCATGCAGGGCGTCGTGACGCGCGCGGACGAGACGCGCGAGACGAACGCGCTGCTCGTCGATCCCGGCCTGCGCATGGTGAATCGCAATCGCGGCGCGGGAACCCGCATCCTGATCGACAAGCTGCTCGCCGGCCGAACGCCGCCCGGCTACGCCTACGAGCCGCGCTCGCATTATGCGGTCGCGGCGGCCGTCGCGCAGGGCCGGGCGGATTGGGGCGTCACGACCGAGACGATCGCGCGCGAGGCGGGGCTGCATTTTCGGCCGCTGCAGCCGGAGCGTTTCGACTTCGCAGTGCCTGCCGCGCGCTGGGCGCGGCCTGCGGTGCAGATGCTCGTCTCGCTGCTCGCCGATCCGGGATCGGCGCTTCGCGGCGAGCTCGGTCAGGCGGGTTTTCCGGCCGCCTGATTTCGTTGCAGCGAGCGCGGCGGCGCAGCCCCGTCGGCCGTCTCGGCCTGGGAGGCCGCATCCGCGGCGGCGGCAGCGGAGACGGTCGGTGCGGCATGGACCTGGTCCGGCGCGACGACGAGATCGACGTGATCGCCCGGCTGGAGGCGACGCGCGAGGCCGCGGCCCGAGAGCAGATGGGTCGTGAAGGTGCCGCCATCGACCGCGAGCTCGACGACGGTCGACAGGCCGTCATCGAACATCGCCTCGACGCGCGCCGATCCGATCGGGCGCCCGTCGCCGCGCCCGACGTCGAGCTTGAGATGCTCGGGGCGGATCCCGATCCAGACGGGCTGGCCCGCGGCGAGCTCGCTCGCGCATTCGACGATCCTTCCGGATCCGAGCTCGATCCGCGCGAGGCCATCGGCCTGCTGGGCGACGCGGCCGGCGGCGAGATTCGTCATGCCGACGAGCCGGGCGATGTCGGGGGAGGCCGGACTGCGGAGGACCTCGTCCCGCGGCCCGATCTGCGCGATCCGCCCGCCGATCAGGACGGCGATCCGGTCCGCCATCAAGAGAGCGCGCGCGAGATCGTGGGTCACGACGGCGAGCGCGATCTTCGTCTCATGGACGGTGCGGCGCAGATCGAAGGAGAGTCGCCGCTGGCCCTCGGCATCGAGATCGTCGAAGGGCTCGTCGAGCAGCAGGACCGAAGGCTCGATCACCATCGCCCGTGCGAGCGCGAGCCGGCGTAGCTCGCCGCCGGAGAGGGTGCGGGCATCGTGATTCGCGAGCGCTTCGATGCCGAAGCGCGCGAGCGCGGCGCCGACGCGTTCGCTGCGCAGCGCCCGCGGAAGACGACCGCCGAGCAGACCGACGGCCGCGTTGTGGGCGACGCTACCGGCGAAGGCGAGGGGGCGCTGCGAGACGAGCGTCGCGCGGCCCTTCGCGATCCGAACGCTTCCCGAGCCCGCGCATTGCGGATCGCCGGCGAGGGCCTTCAGCAGGGTCGACTTGCCCGAGCCGTTCGGCCCGAGGATCGCCGTGATCTCGCCGGCGCGGAGCGCGAAGCGGTCGACGACGAGCTCGAACCGGTCGGGGCCGCGGCCGCGCGTGCAGCGCAGCGCCTGCACCTCGAGTAGCGGCATGGCCTCGTCCGGATCGACACCCCTGCGCGTCGTCATGGACGGCCGCCCTGCTGGACGGCGGTGAGCAGGCCCGAGAGGACGAGGGTCAGCCCGATCAGGACCGCGGCGAGACCGAGTGCGCGATCGAAGTCGCCCATGCTCGTGCTCATCAGGATCGCGGTCGAGAGCACGCGCGTCTCTCCCGCCAGATTGCCGCCGACCATCTGGACGGCGCCGACCTCCGACAGGATGCCGCCGAGCGCGGCGATCACGGCCGCGAGCAGGCCCATCCGGATCTCGCGGACGAGCAGCCAGACGCGCCAGCGCCGGGGGACGCCGAGCGTTCGGATCTGCAGATGCCATTCGTCGCCGACCGCGCCGACTGCGGCGAGCGTGATCCCGACGACGAGCGGCAGCGCGATCAGGACCTGCGCCGCGATCATCGCGTTCGCGCTGTACATCCAGCCGAGGCCGCCGAAGGGACCGCTGCGCCAGAGCAGCAGCGCGACCAGCAGGCCGACGACGACCGGCGGCGCGCCCATCCCCGCGTTCACGGAGGTCACGAGCAATCCCCGTCCGGGAAAGCGCCGGGTTCCGAGCACGATGCCCGTCGGTACGCCGAGGGCGAGCGCGATCAGGAGAGCGACGCCGCAGACGCGCAGCGTCCGCAGACTGATCTCCAGGATCTCCGCGACGGGCACGACGGGCGCCCGCTTCGCCTACTGCCCGCCTTCGGGCGGCAGGCGCAGCGGCGAGAACAGCGATTCGCCGAAGCGATCGCGGCCGAAATCGCGGATGCGACGCTGGACCGCCGGCGAGGCGAGGTAGCGCTCGAGCGCGGCGGCGCCTTCGCTCTCGAGGGGCCGCTCGAAGCGGCTCGGATCGAGCGGGAGGATCGAATAGACGTTGCGCAGCGACGGCGCGGGCTTCGAGAGCACGACGAGTCCGATCCGATCGCGAAACGCGAGAAAGGTCCCGATGTCGGAGAGGATGTAGGCGCGCTTCTCGCCGGCGACGAGGAGAGAGCCGCCCATGCCGCTGCCCGTCTCGACACGGCCCGGCCAGCGGGCCGCCGGATCGACGCCGGCGGCCTCGAAGAGCGACTGCTCCTTGACGTGGGTCCCCGAGCGGTCTGCGCGGCTCACGAACGCGGCCTTGCGCGCGAAGATCCGGCCCATCGCGGCCTCGGGCGACTCGGCCTGCGCGACCTCCGCCGGATCCTCGGGCGGCCCGGCGAGCACGAAATAGTTCTCCATCAGCGGCGTGCGGCGCGCGGCGATGTCGTCGCGGACGAGCGCCTCCTCGGCGGCGGGCGAGTGGGCAAGGACGACGTCGACGTCGCCCTTGCGCGCCATCTCGATCGCGGCGCCGCTCCCGACGGCGATCACGCGAACGACGAAGCCCTCGGTGCGCGTGAACTCCGGCAGCAGGGCGTCGAGCAATCCCGACTCCTGGACGCTCGTCGTCGTCGCGAGCAGGAGGGGGCGCGCGGGCGCGTCCGCGACCGCCTCCGCGCCCGCGTTCGCGACCATCAGGCTGGCCGCCGCTGCGCCGAGAAGCCGGGCGAGGAGCACGAAGCGAAGCGGGCCGCACCGGGCTCCCGATCGCCGGGGGAAGCGCGCCGCCGTGCTGCCGAGGTGCGTCGAAGGTCCCTGCAAGTCCAAGCCGAACCCTCCTGCGACCCGCGCTCTCTTCGCCGGGAGCGCGATCATCCACTACCGGGCGCGGGGCATCAAGTCGCCTGGATCGAGTCGCTCGCGTCGGCGGGGCGGACGCGTTCGTGCCATGATCGGCCGCCTATTCCGGGTTCGATCGCCGGCGAGGGAGTTCCTGCATGAAGCATCTCGTTCTGGTCCACGGCGCCTTCCACGGGCCCTGGTGTTTCGATCCCCTGCTCGCCCCCCTGCGCGAGCGCGGCATCGCGGTGACGACGCCGGAGTTGCCGCTCAGCTCGCTCGCCGAAGATGTCGCCGCCGTGCGGCGCGAGCTCGATCGGCTGGCGGCCGAGCCCCCGGATCGAAACCCGGGCCCCGTCGTGCTGCTCGGCCACTCCTATGGCGGCGCGGTCGTCACGGCGGTCGGGACTCATCCCGCGGTCGAGCGCCTCGTCCTGCTCTGTGCCCTCGCTCCGGACGACGGCGAGCCGCCGAACGGTGGCCCGGTCGAGATCTCGGAGCGCTTCCTCACCGCCCTGCGCGGCCGGCCCGACGGCTCGCTCGAAGTCGATGCCGCGCGCGCGGCGGAGCTCTTCTATCCCGATGCGGCACCGGACGCCGCGGCCGCTGCCGTGCGGCGCCTGCGGCCGGGCAATACCGGCCGCCCCGGCGAGAGGATCGAGCGGGCCGCCTGGCGCGTGCGTCCGACCGAGTACGTCGTCTGCGCGGACGATCCGATCATCCTGCCCGTTTCGCAGCGCGGGCTCGCGGCGCGGACGGGCGCGAAGGTGCACGAGATTCCGGGCGATCATTCGCCTTTTCTCGCGCGGCCGGAGGCGCTCGCGGAATTGCTCGCGCGCATCGCGGGGGGCGGGCGGGGCTGAGCGGGTGGTCGATTGCTTCGCGTCAGGTCGGGTCTGATTTCAGGATCATCGCCGAACCTGAAATAACGACTCGTGTCGTTCGAGCTTCCCGCCGCGCGCCCCGCCTCGCAACGACACCCGACGAGGACGCGCCGCGAAGGCGCTCGCCGCGCCTATTCCTGCGCCCGCTGCACGAAGACCGGGATCCGGGATTGCGCCAGCACCTTCTCGGCGACCGATCCGAGCAGCCATCGGCTCGCGCCCGAGCGGCCATGGGTCGACATCGCGAGGAGATCGAACGTGCCCGGCTCGGCGGCGTTCAGGATCTGCTCGGCGGTATCCCCGCGCACGATCCGGATCTCCGCCTGGAGCCCCGCCGCGCGAATCCGCTCGAGCGGATCCGCGAGCCATTCTTCGACCTCGCGCTCCCGCTCCGCCCGCCGCTTTGCCGCCTGCGAGGGCGTATCCGTCGCCGCGTCCCAGTCGACGAAGAGGAGCGTCATGCGCGCGCCGAACGCGCGTGCCAGGGGCAGGAGCGGCTCGAAGACGCGCGCGGCGTGGTCCGAGCCGTCGAGGGGAACGAGGATCGATTGGATGCCGCTTCCCGCCCGGGTCCTGGGATTGACCATCCAGAGAGGGACGGGGCAGGCCCGCAGGACCCGTTCGGCGACACTCCCGCGTGTCCATCGCTCGAGGCCACCGCGGCCGTGGGTCGACATCGCGACGAGGTCGGGCCGCGTCTCGCGCGCGTAGTCGACGATCGCGCCAGCGACGTCGGCCGAGATGCGCTCGGCGTGGACGACGCGACCGCCGAGCGCCCGGAGCCGCTCGGCGGTCGCATGGAGGAGGTCGCCGCGCTCCTCGCTCGCCCCTTCGCGGACGTGCAGCAGCGTGACGTCGATGGCGGCGTCTCCACCGGCGCTATTCGAGGCGCCGGCCGCGATCAGCGAGCCGACGGAGTCGGCGATGGCTCCGGAGAGGATGGAGCCGTCATGGGGAATCAGGATCGAGCGAAGGGTCATGTTCGAGGTCTCCGTCGGCATCTTTCGATTCGAGTCGGGTTCGTTCGTGCGCGTCTGTCCTGGCTTGCGAGCCTGCTCAGCCATGAATGTCGCCTCCTGCGAGCGCGCCTTCCATCTCCTCCATCTCTTCGTCGGGATCGAGCGCGGCGAGCTCTTCTTCGCGGTACCAGCGCCTGAGCGCGAGGCGAAGCGGAACGAGCAGCGCGATCAGGACGGGGAAGAGGATGCCGAGCGGGCTCGCCTTCAGGATCCAGAGCGCGACGAGGCCCGCGACCTGGATCTGCGTGAAGAGTTGTATGTTGCGGATCGGGTCGAGGCGGACGGCGTGGGTTTCGGGGTAGAGCTTCGG
>CAUJGH010000329.1 GCA_963169575.1 Myxococcota bacterium
TCGCCACGCAGTTCGTGAACGCCATGAAGAGGGCGCGCGCGTCCGGCGTCGAATACCAGCCCTCGCCGATCCAGCGCGCGGCCAGCGGTGCGCCGTTGAGGATCGCGGCGCCGGCGACGACGAGGCCGAGGTAGACGACCACCGCGTGCAGGGCAGGACTGCGCGCGCTCTGCAGCGCCACCGCGGCATGGCGGTTCGCCTCGACGCGCAGAGGGAAGGCCAGGTATTGGAGCGCGTGCGAGAGCTGCACGAAGAGGAATCCGCCCGGGACGAAGTACCAGAACGGGTACCAGAGATAGATCGACGCCCAGGGCAGGACGATCCGAACCGGCAGCCGGCCATGGCGACGACGCGCCGAGAAGAAGGCGAAGGCGCCGGCTGCGAACGAGAGCGCGGCGAGTGCGCAGACCCCGTAGAACGCGTGGCCATAGAGGCGGATCCACGTCGCTGGAGCGATCCAGTTCGGGGGCGGAAGGCGTCCCGCCAATGCGTACAGGACATGCAGCGCGAGCAGCGACCGCAAGCCGAAGCGGATCAGGAAGCGCTCGCGCGCCGTGAAGCGGATCTCGGCGAGCTGGCTGAAGACGCAGACCATCCCCCAGGCCTGCCCGGTGTAATGCCACGCCAGATAGAGGGAGCTCAAGAGAACCAGCTGGGCGTAGATCGCGTCGCGCGCGGGGAGGAAGGCGGCGCCGACGAGCGTTCCGAGGAGCAGGGCGGGCACGCCGAGGGTCGACCAGCGATGGGCGGCGATCTCGACCCGAGAGGAATAGAGGAGGCGATAGGACGCCATGAAATGGGTGCTGTTGACGAGGATCGTGAGCGCGATCCAGTCGGCGTCCTCGAAGGCGATCGGCCTGCCCGCGAGCAGGAGATAGGCGAGCACTGCGCTCATGCCGACGATCGAGAGGCCGCCCGTCAGGAACGCATCCCAGAAGGGCGTCGTGATCGCCGGCCGCGTCGCCCCCATCGTCCCGCTCCCCCGTCACACGTGCCGGTCGCCGTCTGGAAAAGGCAGAGGGCGGTGGCCTTTCGACCACCGCCCTCGATTGATCGCACATCTGCGAGCGGTCGGTCACGACCGCTCGAGAAGGATCAGACGTTCCGTCGCCGCATCCGGGCGAGACCCGCCAGGCCCAGCGCGCCGAGTCCGACCATCGCGACCGTGCCGGGCTCCGGCGCGGGCGTGATGTCGAGCGTCAGGACCGCGACGCCGCCGAAGGCCAGCTGCGGCACCGGCAGACCGAACGGACCCACCGGCTTGATCGACGCCGACCAGGGCGAGACCAGCTGGAGCTTGCGGGTCGTGCCGAAGGGCGCCGTCGCCGGCGACGTGTCGTCGAAGCCGGTCGCGGTGCGGATCGTGATGAAGTCGCCGAGCATGTCCGTGTGCTGGACCATGCCGGTCGTCCACTCGAAGAAGGCGCCCTGGAAATCGACCGGCGAGGCCAGCACCGGGCCACCCATCGGCGCTCCCGTGTTGCCGCCGAGGAGCGTCTGGCGGAAGCCCTGCTGATTGATCGTCGTACCGCCCGGCGTGCGGAAGGCCATCGTCTGCTGGTTGCCGGCGATGAGACCGTTCGGGAAGGACGTGGTGGTGCCGACTCCGTCCACACCGGTCGCGTCGGTGCCGAACAGGGTCGGGTCGGTCGGGAGGAAGCCGTTGATGTAGGGCACGTTGCCGAACGTCATGAGGGTTCCGCCGGCGGTGTTCATGGTCGTCGTATTGATGCCGAGCTGCACGCCGCCGCCGCCCTGGTACTGGATCGCGCCGCCGAAGTTGTTCGCGCCCTTCACGATCGAGATCGCACCGCCGCCGCCGAAGAAGGGAACCGCGGTATTCAGCGAGGGACCGGCGAAGGCGTGGCCCTGGCCGGGACCGACCATCCAGGTCGGCGCGACGACCGGGGTCGGCGTCATGAAGGTGCCCTGCCACGGGCCGCGGACGCCCGGGAAGATCTCGCCGGCGGCCTGGATGCGGCTGCGCAGACGGGGGTTGAGGAACGGCGGGACCTGGACGTTGCAGGTCGAGGGGACGCGGACCTCGGCGCCACCCTTGCCGCTTTCGACCTGCGGACCGGGGCCATCGCCCTTGCCGTGCGCATGGAACGTCAATGCACCGCCGGCCGTCTGGGTCGCCCGGCCGTAGACCGGCAGCGAGCCGAACGTCGCCGGGGCGAACGGATTGCCGTTGACCGCGCAGATCGGGATCGCGTTATTGGCGAGATCGGTGGGGTTGTCGGAGTCGCCGAATCCGATCATCAGCGAACCAGTGTATTGGACCACGGTCTGGGCAAAGCCCTGTCCAGCGAATAACAACGTCGCCGTCGTGACGGCGGCGAGGATGCCGACGCGCGTGAGCTTCTCTCGCGTATGACGCATTCTGCTTCTCCTAGCCTTGTTCCTGGCTCGTGGGAGGCCGATCCCAGCATTCCCCCGTCGATTCCTACGTTGGAATCGACCGGACATCCGCTTCGTTCCGCCGCACTCGACTTCGTCCGACTGCCCGGAGCCCCGATTCCGCTCGATTGGAACCGAAGGTCCGTGATCGGTCGTCGACAGTGCGGCGAAGACCTCGTTACAGTGAAACGATTCTAAAGGGGCGCGGAATTCTTTGTCTACCAAAATCGAAGGCTTCCGACGGGAGATGTGCGGACTGGCAGTCCGTGGGCCCGCGGGGTTCCGATCCGTCCGGTCGACCTCGATGAAGCCGATGACAGCCGCGATCCTCGTCCTCGTACTTGCCGGTGGATGGGGTGTCGGCTGTCGACGCGACGTCGTCGACGCATCCGAGGCGCGTGGTGAGTCGATGCTCCAGGCCGGGGCAGCGCTCGCGAAGGGGCAGGCCGACGAAGCCGTCGAACTCCTGCGTCCGCTCGCGCTGGATGTGGCGGACGATTTCGAGGTCGGGCTGCTCTACGGGCGAGCGCTCGTCCAGAACCAGCAGGCGAGCCTCGCGATCTGGCCGCTCGAGCGCGCGACGAACCACCCCGACGCTCCGCCCGAGTCCCGCGCCTTGTTCGTCCAGGCGCTCGCCTACGGCGGGGGCATTCGCGAGGCCATCCGCGAAGCCAGTCGCGTGCTCGAGGAGTACCCCGAGAACTCGACCGTCCGACGTCTGCGCGCAGACGCCTACAAATCGAGTCTCGAGAGCGACGAGGCGCTCGCAGATTATGCCCTGCTGATCGAGCAGACTCCGAAGGATCTCCAGCTGCGCGAAGCGCAGATCGAGTTGCTGACCGAGCTGGAGCGCTGGGACGAGGCCCGCGACGCGATCGCGGCGCTCGGCGAGCGGACGCGCGCTGCGGACGTCGCGCCCGAGGTGGCGGCCCATTTCTGTGCGGCCGCGGCCCGCTTCGAGCACGATCGCGGCGAGACCGGGCGCGCGCTCGAAATGCTCGGCGACTGTCTCGAGCGTCATCCCAAGGATCCGTCGGTGATCCTCTCCCGCGTCGATGTGCTCGACGGATCCGGTCGCGAGGCCGAGGCGACCGAATTCCTGGTGGCGGCGGCGCGGGAGGCGCCCGCGCGCTTTCGCGTGCAGTACGCGCTCGCGACGCGTCTGGCGGGTCTCGGCCGGCCCGACGAGGCGGAGCAGGTCCTGCTGGATGCGGCGAAGAACGTCGGCGGGGCGCAGCCGCTGCTCGCGCTCGCCGATCAGCGGGTCGCGAAGCGGGATCTCGTCGGTGCGGCGAAGGCGGTCGAGGACGCGATCCGCAGCGAGCTCGGCAAAGGGCCGGGCGATCCGGGCTTCGACTGGAAGGCGATCCCGCCCGAGGCGCTCTTCGCATTCGGCGACGTCTTCATCTCCGCGGAAGAGTACGATCGCGCCCGGGAGGTCGTCGACGCGCTGGAGGAACCGGCATTCGCGCTGCTCCTGCGCGCGCGGCTCGCGCTGGCGACCGGCGATCCGAAGACGGCGCTCGCGACCTATGAAGAGGCCTTCCGGCTCTGGCCGGCGAATTCGGGCGCGCGCTATCTCGCCGGCGTCGCCGCGATGAAGCTCGGGGAGTTCGAGCGCAGCCTCTCGCTCTACCAGGATGCGCTCCGAGCCGATGCCCAGGCGAACGACGCGGGGATCGTGCTCGCCCGCCTCCAGCTGGCCCAGGGACAGCCGGGCTCGGCCTTCGACACCCTCGACGTCTTCCTGCGCAAGAACACGGATCATCCCCAGGCGATTCGCGACTTCGCGGTCGCGGCGATGCGGGCCGGCCTGTTCGAGTACGCCGAAGGCGCCCGAGCGCGCCTCGCCTCCGACGTCCAATGGGCGGGAGTGGCCCTCGCGGACCATGCGGGAGACCTCGCGCGCGTTCGGGGCGCGAAGGAGGCGAAGGACTATCTCGAATCGTCGAAGGATCTCTTCCTGCCGACCCATTTCGAGGCACTCTGGACCTGGGTCGAGATGCTCGCGGCGCTCGGCCGCTTCGACTAAGCGGCCGCGAAGGTGGAAGCGCTCCATTCGGCCGACCCCTCGGCACCGGGCTTCGCGATCGTCGAGGCGCGGATCCTGCTCCGGCAGGGACATGCGGATGCGGCGAAGTCCGTGCTCGAGCCCATCGCAGAGGCCGAGCCCGGTCTGCACGCGGCGCAGCGGGAGATGGGCACCGTGCTGGCCGCGCTCGGTGAATTCGATGCCGCGATCGCGCGCTTCGACGCCGCGGATCGACTCGATCCCCTCGATGCGGAGCCGGCTCATCTCGCCTGCCGCGTGCTCGAAGCGGCGGGGCGTACGGACGAGGTCCGTGCGCGCCTCGAGCGATTCGTGAGTCGCCATCCGTGGCATGCGCCGGCGCTCATCGACCTCGCGCGGCTGCGGATCGCGGCCGGTGATCGCAGCGAGTCGACCGCCGTGCTGGCACGACAGGCGCTGCGATTCGCGGGCGCCGCGACGGCCGAATCGTTCGGAGTGCTCGGTGGCCTGCTGGCCGATCTCGGCGAATCCGAAGAGGCCGCGGAGGCCTGGGCGAGAGCGGTGTCCCGCGGCAGCGTGACGGCTGCGGAGCGCTACCGCTTCGCCCGCCTGTTGATCGGACTCGGGCGGACCGAGGCTGCGCGGCGCGAGCTCGAGGCGATCGTCGATCTGCCGGATTTCGCGGAGGCCGAAGCGGCGCGGGCGACGCTGGCGGAGCTCTCGACGGGGAAGGATTCGCTGTGAGCCGGATGCCGGTGATGTTCGCGCTTCTGGGCCTGGTTTGCGGCGGGTGGCTCGCCGGCTGTGGCGGCGAGACGGCCTCGGATGCCTTCGATACACGGCCCGTCGGTACGCTGGCCGACGTCGCGGGCCTCTCGCAGCGGGACGATCTGAACGTCGTCTTCATCCTGATCGACACGCTCCGCTCCGATCGCATGAGCAGCTATGGATACGAGCGGGCGACGACGCCCGTGCTCGATTACTTCGCCGCGCGCGGTCTGCGATTCGAGAACCATCGTGCGCAGTCGTCCTGGACGAAGACCTCGATGGCCTCGCTCTGGACCGGTCTCCATCCGCAACGCACCGACGTCCTCACCTATCGCGACACGATCGCCGACGCGGCGACCCTGCCGGCCGAGATCTTCCAGGCCGCGGGATTCAAGACGGTCGGCCTCTGGCGCAACGGCTGGGTCGCCCCCAACTTCGGCTTCAACCAGGGCTTCGACTACTACATCACGCCGAGCGCGCGCCTCGCGCCATCGGCCCTCCGCCAGAAGCCCGTCGCGGGCCGGATCGAGGGCACCGACATCGACGCGATCTACACCGCGATCGAGTTCCTGCGGGCGAATCGGGACGAGCGCTTCTTTCTCTACATGCACCTGATGGACGTCCACCAGTACATCAGCACGCAGGAGACGGCGATCTTCGGCGACAGCTACTCGGACGCCTACGACAACGCCGTCCGCTGGACCGACGAGCAGCTCGGCGAGCTGATGGCCGAAATGTTCCGCCTCGGGCTCGCCGAGAAGACCCTCGTCGTCGTCGCCTCGGATCACGGCGAGGCGTTCGGCGAGCACGGCAGCGAGGGGCATGCGCGCGACGTCCACTACGAGGTCGTCGCCACGCCCTTCATCGTCTCGTTCCCGTTCAAGCTCGATCCGGGCCTCGTGATCTCGCAGCCGACGCAGAACGTCGACGTCTGGCCGACGGTGCTCGACCTCGTCGGGCTCGAATCGCTGCCCGAAGCTGACGGGAAGTCACGTGCAGGCTGGCTGATCGGGGATCGGGTCGCCGACGTCGATCCCGTTTCGATCAGTCATCTCGATCGCAGCTGGGGTCAACCGAAGATGGATGCCAATCCCATCATCGGCATCGAGCAGGGGGCCTATCGGTTGATCCGCGAAGTGAATCATCCCGAGAAGGATCGGCTCTTCCGCGTCGATTCGGACCGGTACGAGCGGACCGACGTCGCTCGCGAAGAGACGGACGCCCTTGCAAAGCTTCAGGATCGAGCAAAGCTGTATTTGCAGGGCACGACGCCATGGGCGGGTGGTGCCCCGGAGATCGAGCTCGACGATCTCCACCTTCGCCAGCTGCGCGCGTTGGGATATTCGATCGAGGACTAGCCCCGATCCGCAGGGACGCGGGGACGAAATGCAGATGCGCGGCGCGAATCACGAACGCACCGGGAGACCAGGGCAGAAGCCGAGTCCGTCCAGAATTCCAAGGGAGGTCCGTGTGCCGTTCGTCGCGCCCGTGACGAGCCATCGACTCGACACCCGCAGGACCGGAAGGTTCTCGGCGGTCGTCGCCATGATCGCGGTGTCGTGGTTCGGTTTGCCCCACATCGCAGCAGCGCAGTCCGCAGGTTCGTCGTCCGGGACGCCCGCTTCGGATCCGTTCGCGGGTGTCGAAGAGATGGTCGTCGTCGGCACCGGCGCCGCGGCGCTGCTGCAGTCGGCCGAGGTCTCCGCGATCAAGTTCGACGCGAGCTATCTCGAGGCGCTCGGGGCGAGCGACCTCTCGGACATCAGCCAGTTCACGCCGAATCTCGAGATCCGCACGCCCTTCGCCGCATCGAATCCGACGCTCTTCATCCGCGGCGTCGGCATCCGGGACTTCAACGCGAATTCGTCCTCCTCGGTCGCGGTCTACAACGACGAGATCTACATGAATTCGCCGGCCGGCCAGCTGGCCCAGCTCTTCGACGTCGCGAACGTCGACGTCCTGCCGAAAGGAAGCATCGCCCGACCCGTCGACGTCCTCCCCCCCGCGGTCCTGGCTCTGGCCGT
>CAUJGH010000330.1 GCA_963169575.1 Myxococcota bacterium
AGCCGCCCGAACATCGCCGCGAGCAGCACGCCGATCGAGACGAGCGCGAGGGCGAGGAAGCGCGGCATGTCCCGCGCCATCACCTCGCCGAGCACCTGAAGCAGGATCGGCGTTCCCGCCGAATGAAGCACGAAGTCCGGCCCCTGGAACTCGGCGAGCACCGCCTCGACGGCGTGGACGACCTCGGCCGTCTCCTCGCCGGAGAGCAGGACGGGCGCGTCGTCTCCGGCGCCGCCGTCGTTCGACGCTTCGCGGGCCGCATCGGCGACCGCGTCGTCGAAGCCGGCGAGCTCGTCCTCGGCTTCGTCACCGGCAGACGAATAGAGCTGGAGCTCGAGCGTGATGGCGGTCGCGTCGCCGTCCTTCGAGAGCAGCGTGCCCTGGAAGATCGGATTGGCGAAGGCGCGCGCGCGCAGTCGCGCGAGGTCGGCGGCGTCCTCGGGCCAGGGGTCGAGGAAATCCTCGACGATCAGCGCATCGCCGTCGGCGCGCGTGTCGCGCGCATTGACGAGGCTCGTCACCTCCTCGAGATGCGGGACCCGCGCTTCGAGCGCCTCGTGCAGGGCGCGCAGTCGCTCGAGGAAGCGCGCCTCGAAGACGCCCCCTTCGCCGAGCGAGCGCCCCGGCGCCGCGGAGATGACGATCCGCTCGTCCCGGCCGAAGGTCTCCGCGAAGGCTTCGTAGGCGATCAGGACGGGATCGTCGTCTTCGAGGAAGGATTCGAAGGTGACGTCGACGCGCAGGCGGGCGAGGCCCGCGATCGCGAGCAGTGCGAGCGCCAGCGACGGCAGCAGCACCCGGAACGGATGCGCCACCACGAATCGTCCCCAGGCCCGGAAGACGGGCTCGGCTCGCTCCCCCCACGAACGCGACATGGCGCGCACGTTAGCCTGCCCGGCGACCGGGAAACGACCTTAGGCGCGAGAAATCGCGAGTCGCCCGGTCATCCGGGGGCGCTGCCCGCTCGCCCGTCGCCCGAGAGCTTCTTGAGGAGCGTCTTCGCCGCCGCGAATAACGCCGCCGATCCGCCTTCGGGACCGGGGGCGCGCGCGACGAGCCGCTGCTCCGGGGTGACCCGGATCCCGGAACGGGCCTGGGAGAGCAGGCGGACGAGCCGGTCGGGATCGATCTGGCTCTTCGGCGCGACCTGAAGGACGAGCTCGCCCCGGGAGACCTCGACGCGCACGATCCCGAGCCGCCGGGCCGCGATCTTGAGCCGGATGACCTCGACGAGGTTCTCGGCTTCGCTCGGCAGCCGTCCGTAGCGATCCATCAGCTCGTCGCGGATCTGCGCGACCTCGTTCTCGTCCCGGGCGCTCGAGAGGCGCTTGTAGAGGACGAGCCGCTGGGAGACGTCGGCGACGTAGTCGTCGGGCAGCCGTCCGACGACGGGAAGCTTGATCTCGGGATCGATCCAGTCTTCGTGGGCCTGGCCACGCAGCTCGTCGATCGTCTGCTCGAGCATCTCCATGTAGGTCTCGTAGCCGACCGAGCGCAGATTGCCCGACTGCTCGGCGCCGAGCAGATCGCCGGCGCCGCGGATTTCGAGGTCGAGGTTCGCGAGGCGGAAGCCGGCGCCGAGCTCCGAGAGGTCCTGGATCGCCTCGAGGCGCTTCTGGGCGTCGGCCGAGAGCGAGCCGACCTGGGTCGGCACGAGCAGGTAGGCATAGGCCCGCCGCGCGCTGCGACCGACGCGGCCGCGCAGCTGGTAGAGCTGGGCGAGACCGAGGGCGTCGGCGCGGTGGACGAGGATCGTGTTGACGTTCGGCATGTCGATGCCGCTCTCGATGATCGTCGTGCAGAGCAGCACGTCGGCTTCGTGGCGCAGGAAGGCGTGGATGCGGTCCTCGAGCTGGTGCTCCTTCATCTGGCCGTGGGCGACCATGACGCGCGCCTCGGGGACGACACGGGCCAGTGTCTCCTGCATCGCCTCGATCGTGCGGACGCGGTTGTGGAGGAAGAAGACCTGCCCGCCGCGGCGCTGCTCGCGCAGGATCGCTTCGCGGATGAGGCCTTCGTCGAAGCGGCAGACCTGGGTCCGGATCGCGAGGCGGTCGACCGGGGGCGTCTCGATGACGGAGAGATCGCGGATGCCGGTGAAGGCCATCTGCAGCGTGCGCGGGATCGGCGTCGCGGTGAGGGTCAGGACGTCGACGGTCTTCTTGAGCTTCTTGATGCGCTCCTTGTGGGCGACACCGAAGCGCTGCTCCTCGTCGACGACGAGCAGCCCGAGATCCTTGAACTGCACGTTCTTCTGCAGGATGCGGTGGGTCGCGACGACGACGTCGACCTGCCCCGTCGCGAGGCCTTCGAGGGTGGCCTTCGACGCCTTCGGCGAGCAGAAGCGCGAGAGCATGTCGACCCGGATCGGGTACGGGGCGAAGCGCTTCTGGAAGTTCTCGAAGTGCTGCTGACACAACACCGTCGTCGGCGTCAGGACGACGACCTGCTTGCCGTCCTGCGCCGCGCGGAAGGCCGCGCGGATCGCGACCTCCGTCTTGCCGTAGCCGACGTCGCCGCAGACGAGGCGGTCCATCGGCTTCGGCTCGTGCATGTCCGCGATGACGTCGTCGATCGCCGCCATCTGGTCCGGCGTCTCCTCGTAGGCGAAGGCCGCCTCGAACTCCTCGAGCGCGGCGTCGCGGCCGGAGAAGCCGAAGCCCGGCGCGAGTGCGCGAGCGGCATGCAGCGAGAGCAGCTCGCCCGCCATGTC
>CAUJGH010000331.1 GCA_963169575.1 Myxococcota bacterium
CACGAGGAGAAGAGATCCATGGCCAACCGCGTCGACGAGATCCTGAGCTGGTACGGCTCCGACAATCCCGGCGTCCTCAAGAACCTGCGCTGGATGCTCGACACCGGCCGACTCGCCGGCACCGGCAAGCTCGTCATCCTCCCGGTCGACCAGGGCTTCGAGCACGGCCCCGCCCGCTCCTTCGCGAAGAATGCCCCCGGCTACGACCCGCTCTACCACTACCAGCTCGCCATCGACGCGGGCTGCAACGCCTATGCGGCTCCGCTCGGCTTCCTCGAGGCCGGCGCCCGGCAGTTCGCGGGCCGCATCCCGACGATCCTCAAGCTGAACAACAGCGAGAGCCTCTTTTCGACGAAGAATCCGAAGCCCGCGATCACCGGCTCGGTCGACGACGCCCTGCGCCTCGGCTGCGCAGCGGTCGGCTTCACGATCTATCCCGGCTCCGCCGAACGCACCGAGATGTACATGGAGTTCCGCGAGATCGCCGAGCAGGCGAAGGCCGCGGGGCTCGCCGTCGTGCTCTGGAGCTATCCGCGCGGCCAGGACCTCTCGGCGAAGGGCGAGACGGCGATCGACGTGATCGCCTATGCGGCCCAGATCGCGGCCCAGCTCGGCGCGCACGTCATCAAGGTCAAGCCGCCGACCGAGCACATCGAGCAGGACGCCGCGCGCAAGGTCTACGAAGCCGAGGGCATCCGAATCGCGACCCTCGCCGATCGGATCGCCCACGTCGTCCAGAGCGCCTTCGCCGGTCGACGCATCGTGATCTTCTCGGGCGGCGCCGCCAAGGGAACGGAGGGCGTCCTCGAGGAGGTGCGCGGAATCGCAGCAGGCGGGGGCTTCGGCAGCATCATGGGCCGCAACGCCTTCCAGCGACCGCGCGCCGAGGCGATCCAGCTGCTCCACGACGTGATGGACGCCTATCGCGCTCATCCGTGATCGGAAGAGGGCCTGATCGGAAGCGGACGTGAGCGGAGCCCGGGTCCGATCGGAATCGAGTCCCGCGCCTAACCGAGAAGCGACTGGGCGACGAAGCGCTCGATCGTCTGGCGCTGAGCCACGGGGACGGCGCTGAAGACGAGACCGACGTCGGGCAGGAGCTGATAGGCCGCTTCGGCCTCGAGCACGATCCCGCCGGCCCGTGGCAGGTCGACGCTCAGCTGGATCTTCTGGCCGAGCGGGATCTCCTCGGGACTTCGCATCAGGCAGCCGTTCTGCGACAGCGAGAGCACGCGGCCTTCCCAGCGCCGCGGCCCCCGGCTGCACTGCGCCCGGAGCTGGGTCGCGATGCGCGGGGTCGAGCGCGGGGTGTCTTCGAAGACCTGCTGCAGCAGGCGATACAGGTCGTGCATGCCGGCCGGCCGCTTCACCGCGCCGACGATCCGCCGATCGGCGCCGGTCGCGCCGTGCTGCCCCGTCAACAGGACGATCGGGACCTCCTCGTCTTCGTCCTCGGCCCAGGCCGACGCCTCGACGAGGCGGCGCTCGTCGACGAGCAGCATGTCGGGAGCCACTTCCGGCTGCTCCGCGCGCATCTGATTCAAGGCGTCGGGGTCGACGATCGCGTAGCCGAGCTTCGCGAGGATGACGTCGGTCATGGGCGCGAGGGCATCGCGGGAGGCATGGAGCAGGATCGTACGCGTCGAGGCGGGGGTCGGATTGTCGCTTTGCATGGCGATCCGATCGGGCCGCGCGGGTCGACAGTTGAGGGCTCGATCCCTCGAAATGGAGAACGGCCCCTCGGGATACTGACCTCTCGGTGCCGGAAATATTGGCTGGATTGTGAGCAAAATGTGACCTCGATCCGGGGGTTTTCGCCGCATGCTGCTAGCTTGTCGCCGTGGAAAACGCTGTCTCCGGCACCGTGAATCGAGATCTCGCCAATTGGCTGATGTCGAAGCGGATCGAAATCGAGCGCGTCATGCATGCGCGTCTCGGGGCGGCTGCGCCGGCTGCATCCGGACCCGAAGCCGAAACCCTGAGGCGATTCCGAACCTTCGTGTCGACCGCGCTCGTGCGGGGCGCATCGCCACGGCCGGTGCTCGAGGGATTGCGACCGAACGAGCGGCGCGTGATGGCCCTGCTCGGCTGCTGGGCGGACGTCGCGAGCGAGCTCGCCGGGCCTGATCGCGAGGCGGTGTCGGCGATGCTGCGCCCGCTGCTCGAGCATTTCCGGTTCGCGATCCGAACCACGGGCCAGACCCGCAAGACGAGTGGCCCACCGCGCGCGTCGCGACGCGCGATCAGCGCGGCGATCGATCGGATCGCCGATCTCTACTTCGCGATCGAGGTCGATTCGGGCGAGATTCTCGATGCCAATCCCGCTGCGGGCGCCGCACTCGGCGTCGCGCGGGATGCGCTGATCGGCGTCGAATTCAACGCCTTCGTCCCAGCCGACGCGCAGGGGCCCTGGTGGACCTCCCTCGACAGTCTCGCCGAAGGCCAGGATCAGCACGTCTTCGCAGCGACGATGCAGGACCGCGACGGACGCCGCATCCGCCTCGAAGTCTCCGCGACCCGCCATCTTCGCAGCACCAATCGCGTCGTCGCCCTGCTGATCGCCCGCCTCGACGACAAGGTCGAGTCGCTCGTCCACGCGCGCCCGACCGGCTGACGACGGCCGCGCTCAGCGCTCCGCGCCCAGCTGTTCGTGCAGGAAATCGACGGCCCGGCCGAGCGCGAGCGCCGCGATGTCCGGTCGATGGGCGTCCGGACGCGTCGCGTTCAGGAACGCGTGTCCCGCTCCGACATAGCGATCGATGCGGTGGGCGACGCCGCTCTTCGCGAGCTCCGTCTCGAGTCGATCGACGTCGGATTCGGGAACGAAGGCGTCTTCACAGCCGAACGACCCGAGCAGCGGCATCCGGAGCCCGCTCGCCGACTCGATCGGCGAGCTCGGCTTGCGAACGCGATCGCGCCCCTGCGGACCGACGTGCATGCCCCGGTCGTAGGAGAGCAGCCCGTAGAAGGGCGCCGAGGCCGAGAATCGCTCCGAGTGGCATGCGGCGAGCAGGGCATACGTTCCGCCCATGCAGACCCCGATCACGCCGATGAGGCGTCCGCGACAGATCGCCTCGTTCGCGAGCGCGTCGGCGGCGGCCTCGAGATCGGCGAGGACTTCGCGATCGTCGAGCGAGCGGATCCGCTCGCCCGGATCTTCGACCCGCGGATTCTGCATGCGGCGATAGAGGTCGACCGCGAGGACCGCGAATCCCGCCTCCGCGAGATGGCGGCCGAGCTCGAGGCTGTGCTCGGAGGGGCCCCAGACGTCGTGGATCAACACGAGTCCGGGGAAGCTCGAGGCCTTCGGCCCGGGCTCGGGCGCGTGCAGCCTGCCGAATTCCATATCCCGCTCGATCGTGCTCCGCATCGCTCCGTCTCCAGTGGCTCCGTCGAGAGCGGCCCCGTCGAGAGTGGCTCCGTCGAGAGCGGCCCCGTGTCCACCGATCGCCGTCTGGCAGCCCAACGGGCCCATGACTAGACTCGCGCGCCCCGTGCAGGAGCCCGCCATGAGCGAATCGAAGGCCTCGCCCCGCATCATCCGCAAGAAGACCGGCCATTTCCTCGAGGATTTTCAGCCCGGCCAGATCTTCCATCACAAGGGCGGCAAGACGATCACCGAGGGACTCTTCACGACCTTCACCGAGTTCGCCATGACGACGAACCCGCTCTCGAAGAATGCGCGCCATGCCCGCGCCCATGGCTTCGAGGGCCTCGTCTGCTCCCCCGGCCTCGTCATGCTCGTCGCCTTCAGCCAGACCGTCGAGGACGTGTCCGAGAACGCGCGCGCGAACCTCGAATACATCGACATGCGCTTCGGCGCACCGGTCTACGTCGGCGATACGATCGAGGTCGAGACGAAGGTGATCGGCGTTCGAACCTCGTCTAGCCGCCCGAACCTCGGCATCGTCCACGTCCAGTCGACCGCCCGCAAGAACGTCGGCGCGAAGGAAGAGGCGATCGTCGCGACCTGGCAGCGCAAGGTCCAGGTCTACAAGAACGACGAGTCGATCGCGGTCGAGAGCTTCGAGATCGAGCCCGACACGATCGCCTGCGAGCTCGTGATCCCGCCCTATGCCGGCCGGGAGAAGCTCGCCCCCCTCGCCCACCTCTCGAGCCCGGACAGCTATTTCGAGGACCTCGAGCCCGGCACGCGCATCGAGCATTCGCGCGGCCGGACGGTGACCTCCGAGCACATCGCGATGACCGCGATCCTCGACAACACGAGCCAGGTCCACTGCAACCAGTTCATGATCGATCTCGATCCGAAGCAGTACGTCGGCGGCCAGCTGATCGTGTTCGGCGGCATCCCCTTCACGCTCTGCCTCGGACTCTCGTGCCCCGACGTCGGCGACAATGCCCTCGGCGACGTCGTCTACACGACCGGGCGTCATACCGCCCCGCTGCAGGCCGGCGACACCGTCTTCGCCGCCACCGAGATCCTCGCGAAGCAGGACCACCCGACGCGCGCCGACCTCGGCCTCGTCTCGACCCGCCTGTTCGGCCATAAATTCGTGCGCGCGGAAGGCGAACAGAACGCCGATGCACCCGCCGGCTGGAAGAAGGTCCAGATCTTCGAGCTCGACCGCACGCTCGCGGTCAAGCGCCGAAGCCACTATGCCTGAACGCGTGGGCCCGAAGGCGTGAGCGGCCTCGTCGCATGAGATGCCCGAAGGCACGAGCGGACCGCAGGGCGCAGGCGCGAGGGCTGCGCAGGGGACGGCGCCCGGACCTTGGGGGCCGGGCGACGACGGCCGAGCATGCTAGGCCGAGCGCTCGTAGCGCCAGGGGCGGGATTTCGGCATTTCGAGCCGATGTCGGGGCCCCGGGACGCTCGCGTCGGCCAGCGCGTAGCCTGCGTCGCCATGCCAGAGCGCGACCATGCCGTCCTCGCCCTTCGCGATCACGGTCTGGAAACGTTTGGGCGTTCGGGCCGCGAAGACGTCGGACGCGCGCGCGACGTCCGGGGGGGGCCCCAGATCCCTGATCGACACGAGCGTCGGGGGCGCCACCAACATGACC
>CAUJGH010000332.1 GCA_963169575.1 Myxococcota bacterium
TTATGCGTCCGCGGACGTCCGGGAGACGGACGACGGTCCCGTCGCGAAGGCGGACGGCCGGCCGCTCAAGGCGCGCTGGCTCCACCATTCGAAGATCGCGAGCGACGCGGCCGGCAACCCCGTGCATCCCGAGGATCCGGCGCTTCCGCTCGAGCGCGTCGTCGAGAAGATGTCGAAGAGCAAGGGCAACGTCGTCAATCCCGACGACGTGATCCGAGAGCATGGCGCCGACGCGATGCGGCTCTACGAGATGTTCATCGGTCCGCTCGAGAAGGCGGCGCCGTGGTCGACCGAGGGCATCCTCGGCATCGACCGCTTCCTGCAGCGCGCCTGGCGCCTCTTCCATGACGACGCGCCGGACGGCGAGATCTTCCGCGCGCCGGCAGGCGGCGAAGGCACTCCCTTTCAGCAGCGACTCACGGCTCAGACGATCGCCGGCGTGACCGACGATCTCGAGGCGATGCGCTTCAACACGGCCATCTCGAAGCTCATGGTCTTCGCGCGCGACATCACGAAGGACGCCCCCCTGCCCCGCACGTCGGCCGAGGCCTTCCTGCTGATGCTCGCGCCGATGGCGCCGCATCTCGCCGAGGAAATCTGGCAGCGGCTCGGCCATCGGGAGACGCTCGCCTACGCCCCCTGGCCCGTCGCGGACCCCGCCCTGCTCGTTTCCGACGAGATCACGCTCGTCGTCCAGGTCAATGGAAAGAAGCGCGGCGAGATCCAGGTTCCGGCGGACGTTTCCGATGATGGAGCACAGGCGAGCGCCCTGGCGCTCGAAGCCGTCCAGCGGATCCTCGACGGCCGGGCGCCGAAGAAGGTGATCGTCGTGAGGGGACGCCTGGTCAACATCGTCGGCTGACTCGATTCGGAACCGATCGGGCTGCGCGGCCTCCATGCCGAAGCTACGCTGCGCAGCCGCATGCACAGCTGCATGCGCAGAGGGTTCGTTTCACGTCCGTTCGCTCGTCGTCCGTTCGCACTTCGCTCGATTGCACGTCGCCTGTTTGCACTTCGCTGGCTTGCAATTCGCTGGTATGCACTTCGCCGATATGCAATTCGCCGAAAGGAAGCCCCGATGCCGTCCGCAAGCCCGACCCGTGACCGAACCGTTTCCGCCGCGCTCGGCGCCGGTGGAGCCCGCGCGCTCGTGATCGCCCTGATCGGCGGGCTCGTGCTCGCATCGACGCCCGGCTGCGTGACCGATCCGTACACCGGCGAGCGCCGGATCAGCAAGACGGCGATCGGCGGCGTGCTCGGCGGCGGCATCGGCGCAGGCGTGGCCGCGGGCATCGCAGCCCTGGCCGGCAAGGATGCGGCGAAGGCGGCGATGATCGGCGCCGGCGTCGGCGTTCTCGCGGGTGGCGCGGTCGGCGGCTACATGGACTATCAGGACGCGAAGCTGCGCAAGTTTCTCGAAGGCACCGGCGTTCGCGTCGTCCGCACCGGCGACCAGATCACGCTCGTGATGCCCTCGAACATCACCTTCGACACGGCGAGCGCGACGCTGCGCCCCGACTTCCTCGACGTGATGCACGCGGTCAGCCTCGTGCTCACGGAGTACGACCAGACGATCATCGAGATCATGGGCCACACCGACAGCGACGGCAGCGACGCCTACAACCTCGACCTCTCGCGGCGGCGCGCGCAGGCCGTCGGCAACCATCTCGTCGGCAAGGGCGTCGCCAGCATGCGCATCGTGACGGAAGGCTTCGGCGAGCGCTATCCGGTCGCGACGAACGACACCCCGGAAGGCAAGCAGCTGAACCGACGGGTCGAGCTGCGCTTGAGCCCGCTCACGGCGGGTTAGCAGCCCGGCTGCTTCGATAGGCCTCTCGCTGCGTCGACGGGGCCCATGCCTGCTGGAGTGCGGGGCATGACGCCCCCGACGAGCCGTCGATTCGCGTCCCACCCCCGATCCCGCCTCGTGATTTCGCGCCCATCTCGGCAACCGTGCGACAACGCGCTCAACTCGAAACACAGGTGTGTCGAGAGAAGACCCGTCCCGATCGGCGATCGGAGCACGGTGCTCCCGGATCGGCGACCCGGAACGGGGAGCGCGAACCGCCATGTCGGGCAGGTCCTCGCCTAAGGCCGCAGAGCGGCGCCGCTCACCGCGCGCCCAATGCCGGCTCCACGGCCGCGTCGTCCGCGGCCGGGAGCGCATCCGCGTTCGGATCGTCGACGTCTCGGAGGGCGGCGTCTGCCTGCTCTGCCCGGTCTGGCTGGATCCGAAGAAGCCCGTCTCCCTCGAGATCGATGTTCCGGCGCGCGGTGTCTCCCACGCCCGGATCGAGGTCTGGCACATCCGGCGCGAGAAGAGTCGGACATCGAATAGCAAGGTTTGGGTCGCCGGCGCCCTCCTGATCGAGGCGGACGGCAGCTTCGCCGAATTGCTCGCCGCGGCCGGCCTGGCGTCCCGGACCGCCCCTGGAACGACCCCTTCTCCGGCGCCCGTCGCGCTCTCGCCCGCGCCCGGGCCCAGCGCCGAAGGTCCGGCGCGCGTCGCCCCGCCGCATGCGGCCGCGGAGGACGCGATGGATGCAGTGGAGCCCCGCATCTTCCGCCTGCGCTGCAAGGCGATCGGGAGTCCCCGCACCCGCCTCCTCTCGATCGCCGCCGACTCCGAGGACGAGGCCCTCCGCCTCGCGCGCCGGGATCTCGGGACCGACTGGAGCGTGCTCGAAGCGCTCGAGACCTGAGAGGGACGCGCGTCAGGCCTCGCCGAGTCCCGAGTAGAACTGGCGGGTCCAGCGCCGGAAGTCGGCGATCTCCTTGTCGAGCTCGCTCATCACCGGCCGCTCGCGATGGATCTTGTTCTCCCAGATCGGCACGTCGTCCATCACGCCCTTCACGATGCCGCTCATGAACTCCTCGCCGTGCTGGTCGGCGACGTTCTTCGTGACCGTGAGCAGCCAGCGCATCTTCGAATGCGCCGCGTCGATCGGTGTGACCGACACGAAGAGCATCGTTCCCACCCCCGGAATACCGTCCGAGACGACCGTCGAGAGGCCGAGCCCGAAGGTCTCGCGAACGAGGCGCGTATCGAAGCTGCCCATCGGCGTCTCGCGCACGACCTTGCTCTCCGCGCGCACGAACCGGCCGCTCTCGGAGAAGACGTAGTCCGAGGCGGGCGGCGCGGGCATGCCGTGGACGAACTCGAAATGGACCGGATCGAAGTTGTTCTCGGCGAGCTCCTGCATGTGGACCGCGATGTCGATGTCGACCCGCCGAGGCGCCGTCCAGTCCGGATGACCGATGACTTCGATCGTCGGGATCTCCCAGTCCGGCGGCTTCTCCTCGGCGTGGTGCCAGGCGAAGATCATCTCGTCCTTCTCGACGAGCTCCCAGCTGCGCAGCCGCGCCTTCTCCGGGATCGGCTTCGCACAGCGCGGAATCTCGACGCAGCGTCCCCTCTCGTCGAATCGCCAGCCATGAAACGGACAGCGGATCGACTCGCCGAAGACGCGGCCGCCGACCGCGAGATGCGCCCCGAGATGGGGGCAGTAGGCGTCGAGCAGGACGGGCTTGCCGCTGCGCGCGCGGAAGAGCACCAGCTCGCGCCCGAAGGCCGTGACCCGCTGGACCTGCCCCTCTTCGAGGTCGCGACTCCAGGCCACCGCGAACCAGCCATTGGGGATCGGAAGCGCGAGATGGGTCTGCGGCGCGGTCATCGACGGCCCTCCTGGAGCGAATGGCCGCGAGACTGATTGATCTTGTACTTGTAGTCAAGTACAAGATGGGCATGTCCCGACCCCGATCGACCCGCTCGGAGCCGGATCGCGCTCGCACGCAGGGTGAACGCGTCGTGCGCGACGTCCGTCCTGCCCCGGGATCCGCCGCCCGTGATTCCGCGCGCCGCGCTGCCGGCCGCGCCCCCGCCCGCGAATCGAAGCGACTCGCCCTGATCGAGCGTGTGCTCGACGCGGCCCACGCGCTCTTCCTCGAGCAGGGCTACGACGGCGCGAAGCTCTCCGACGTCTGCAGCCGCGCCGGGATCGCCTACGGCACCTTCTTCAACCATTTCGACGCCAAGCGCGACCTGCTGCGCGGCCTCGCCGAGCGGGCCCTGCGCACGCTGACCGAGAAGCTCGAAGCGCTCGCCAAGGACCATGCCTCGCTCGAGACGCAGCTCGTCTTCCTCTTCGAGGA
>CAUJGH010000333.1 GCA_963169575.1 Myxococcota bacterium
GAAGGATGCGCATCCGATGCCCGTCTGCGCCGCCGCCGTGGGCGCGCTCGCGACGTTCTACCAGCAGCCCGAGACCGACCAGCACGTGCACGACACGATCACGCGCCTCATCGCGAAGATGCCGACGATCGCCGCGGCCTCATACAAGCACTCGCTCGGACAGCCCTCCATCTATCCGCAGAACGCGCTCGACTACGCCTCGAACTTCCTGCACATGATGTTCGCCACGCCGTGCGAGCACTACCACGTCGATCCGACCCTCGCGCGCGCCGTCGACCTGCTGTTCATCCTGCACGCCGACCACGAGCAGAACTGCTCGACGAGCACCGTGCGTGTCGTCGGCAGCTCGAAGGCCAACCTGTTTGCCAGCATCAGCGCCGGCATCAGCGCCCTCTGGGGGCCGCTGCACGGCGGCGCCAATCAGGCCGTGATCGAGATGCTCGAGTCGATCGCCGAGGAGGGCACCAGCGCCCGCGAGTACCTCGAGCGCGCCAAGAGCGGCGACGAGAGCGCCCGCCTCATGGGCTTCGGCCACCGGGTCTACAAGAACCACGATCCGCGTGCGAAGGTGATCAAGAAGGCCTGCGACGAGGTACTCGACCGCATGGGCATCCACAGCAAGCTGCTCGAGATCGCCAAGGAGCTCGAGGAGATCACCCTCAAGGACGACTACTTCGTCGAGCGCAAGCTCTATCCGAACGTCGACTTCTACTCGGGCGTCATCTACAACGCGATCGGCACGCCGGCCAACATGTTCACGGCCATGTTCGCGATCGGCCGCCTGCCCGGCTGGATCGCCCAATGGAAGGAGCTCCACCAGGATCCCTCCTTCAAGATCGGGCGCCCGCGCCAGATCTACACCGGCGCGACGAACGCGAAGTACGTCCCGATCGAGAAGCGCTAGGCGACGGGCGACCTCCCGCGCATGGGCCGCGTCGGCGTCTACACGACCGCGCGCGTCGTCCGCGGGCGCATCGAGCGGCTCGATCGTCATGCCGCCCGGCTCGACCGCGACGCCGATCGGCTCGGGCTTCCGCGGCCCGACCGACGGGCGATCGAAGCGCTCGCGCGCGCGGCCGTCCGCGAGCGACTCGGGCGCGAAGACGGTGTCGTGCGGATCGAATGGTCGAGCGCGGCGCAGCGATCGCGGCCGGAGCCTTTCGCGGGAGAAGCCGCTGCACCCTCCGCCCAGGCCGGATCCCCGACCGACCGCGCGCCCTTCACGCTCCTCGCAGAAACCCGCCCGCTCGGCCCCGAGCCCCGGACCTGGCGAGCTGCGATCGCTCGGGCGCTCCATCCGGGTCCCGGTGCGTTCCGGAATGCGAAGTCGATCGACGTGCCCGCCTGGGACGCGGCCCGCGCGGAGCGCATTGCGGCGGGCGTCGACGAGGTCCTGCTCTTCGATGCCGCGAACCGCCTCGTCGAAGGCTCGCGGACCAACCTGATCGTCGTGACCGCGGAAGGCCGGCTCCTGACGCCGGCGCTGCGCCTCGGCCCGGTCGAGGGCCTCGGTCTCGAGATCGTGCGCGAAGGCCTGGGCCCGGATGCGCTCCGCGAGAGCGACGCGATCGACCGGGAGAGGCTGGCGAGCGCGAGCGAATTGATCGCCGTCAACGCCGTCCGGGGCGCGGCGGCGATCGCCGTGCTCGATGGGTGTCCGATGGGGGATGGGCAGGAGGGCCCGGTCGCGAGCCGCCTCCGCGCGCTGTTCGGGCGAGCTTGACGGGCGACCGCGCGCTCGATCCGCGCGGCCTCTGCGAGGATGGGCTGCGAGGGCGGACTAATGAACCGCTTCGCGGGCTCCGAAGACCGCGGTCAGCACGTCCTTGACGGTGACCGGGCCGAGGCCGGGCCGGATCTCGAGCATGCGCTGCTCGAACTCCGGGCGGTGGGCGGAGGGGAATTCCTTGCAGAACTCCGAGTAGATGCGGACGAGGACTTCGGCGGCGCCGGTCGCGTCGACGTCCGAGAGATAGAGCAGCGCGCGCTCGCGCGTCATGCGGAAGATCTGATCCTCGACGCGCAGGGCGCTGACGAGATAATCGAGATAGTCGGGGAAGAAGAGGTCGCCCTCTTCGGCGGCGACCCCCACCACGACCGAGCAGACCGCATGGTTGGCCGCGAGGTCGCTCACCCGCGCGATCATGGCGGAGAGCTTGCGGGGATCGTCGTTTCGTTCACGGTGCATTTCGGCTTCGACCATAACAGGCCCTCTATCGTCGCCGGCTCTGGAGATCTGAAGGCTCGATCGGGTCGACCCCGCTCGTTCGCGATCCGTGCCCCGCGGCCCCGCCCCTGACCTCGCGCTCGGCCCCATGGGGCAGATGCGCTTGCGCCCTCATCTGCCGCGCAACGGGTCGGCCTCTTCTACCGACCTGCCGGCTCTTCTAGAGTCCGCGCGCGGCGATCGCCGCGTGGGTTCGCGAAGTCGGACGTCGCGAAGAACAGACGACGCACGCCGCGGAAGGGGAGCGACGCCGCTTGGCCGCCTTCGAAGAGATCGCAATCGCAGCGCGCCGCCCGCCGTCGGAGGCCCGGCGGCTCGCGCGCGCCTTCTTCGCGCTCGCGGGCCTGACCTACGCGCTGATCGTGCTCGGCGCCCTCGTCCGGGCCCATGGCGCCGGCCTCGCCTGCCCCGACTGGCCGCTCTGCTTCGGCGACGTCATCCCGCAGCTCGACTTCAAGGTCGCCTTCGAGTTCGGCCACCGCGTCGTCGCCGGCAGCGTCGCGCTGCTGTTCGCGGGCCTCGCCTGGACCACGCTGCGCCGGCCCGCGCTCGGCCCCGCGCTCCGCCCGGCGCTCGCGATCGCGGCCCTGCTGCTCGCCGTCCAGATCGTGCTCGGCGGCCTGACCGTCCTGCGGCTTCTCGCGACCTGGACCGTCACGTCCCACCTCGTGACCGGCAACGCCTTCGCCCTCGCCCTCGTCCTGATCGGTCGCCGCCTGCTCGCGCTCGGCGGCGAGGCCGGGGCGGCGGGACGCGCCGCGAGCCCGCTCGAGCGCGGCGCGACGAGCTTCGTCGCCGCCCTGCTCGCGCTCCAGCTCGTCCTCGGCGGGCTCGTTTCCTCGAGCTACGCCGGACTCGTCTGCCCCGACTGGCCGACCTGCATGAACGGCGAGTACTTCCCGACCTTTTCCGGCATCCAGGGCCTGCACGTCCTCCACCGCACCGTCGCCTATACCCTCCTCGCCGCGCTCCTCGCCGCCGCGGTCCTCGCGCGCCGCCATCCCGCCCTCGGCCGCTGGCTCGCCCTCGCGAGCGCCCTCGCCCTGGCCCAGGTCGCCGCCGGCGTCGTCAACGTGCTGCTGCGCCTGCCGGTCGAGATCACGGCGCTCCATTCGGCGCTGGCGGCCGCCCTCGTCTGTACCCTCGGCATCAGCCTGCAGATCGCCTGGCGCCGACCCGCAGCTTGAAGTCTGCGCGCTCCGGCGTGCCCCGCCCCGATCGTGCCGGCTCCATCGCCACCGGCGCGGCGGGCATGCTACAACCCGCTCGCCCGAGCCCTTCCCGGGCCGGAGGAGACCCGATGCGACCGAATCAGATCTTCGCGGCGATGAGCCCGGAGAAGTGTGGCCAGATCATGGAGAAGATCTCCGAGCAGTCGCCCGAGGCGGTCAAGCAGACCGTCGCGGCCGCCGCGATCGCGCTGAAGTTCCGGCCCCAGTTCCTGCTCAAGCAGCCCCTCGCGATGCGCGTCTCGTCGGTCCGCCGCGCCCTCTCGCGCACCAGCTCGAACGCCCTCGCCGAGGAGCTGCTCGCCGTCTACTTCCTCAAATGTCGCCTCGACCTGCTCGGCGAATGGCTCGACCTGCTCGGCCTCGAGCACGAGGAGGGGATCCTCAAGGCCGACGTCGTGACGAGCCCGGCGGAAGCGGAGCTGAAGGAGAAGGTCGCGAAGTTCCGCGCGGCCTCGAACGACGAGGACCGGGAGCTGCTGCTCCAGGCCTTCGCGGCGCAGACGGCGATCCAATGGCCGGTGCTGGACGAGCTGATCGAGAAGGCGTGAAGCGCGAGCCCTTCGATCGGACGGCGCTCGCGGCGCTCGACACGATCCTCTGGGCCGTCGCCCTCGTCTTCTTCGCGCTCGCGGCGACCCAGCCGTGGTTCAGTCCGCCGGATCTCGCTTCCGAATTGACACGCCTGCAGGGTGCCATCGCCGCGGCCTCCGTCCTGGCCGCGCTCGCCGTTCGGCTCCGGAAGCCGCCGGCTCGCCTCGCCTACCCGCTCCTGCTCGGTGTCGTCGTCGCGATCGGGGTGAACGACGGCTTCGTTCTCGCGCGGATCGGGGACCCGAAGCATCCGACGAACATGATCCTCGCCTCGATCGCGTGCGGCGGCGTCTTCCTACGCCGAGAATGGCTCTTCGCGGCGCTCGGGGTGACGCTCGCCTCATGACTTCCGACGGCCTCGACGCATGGCCTGCTCTCTCCGGAATGGAGCCACTGGACGAAGATGCTGGCGTGCAGTCAGGCGATCGCGATCATGCTCTCCGAATCCCGTCGCCGCAGCCTCGCCGCCACCGAAAAGCTCCACCGGCTCGAGGCGGCGGCGCGCGAGCCGCTCGCCGCGCTCGGCATCCTGACGGCGGGCATCGCCCACCAGGTCAACAACCCGCTCGGCGCCATCCTCGCGTCGACGGAGCTCGCATTGAAGCTCGACTCGCCCGACGACCCGGCCATCGATCATCGAAGCCTGCTCGTGGAGATCCGGGAACATGCCCGGCGCGCGACGCGGATCGCCCGCAGCGTGGTGAGGATCGCGCGGGCCGAGGAGCCCGAACGCTGGCCCGGCGACGTCGGCGCGGCGCTGGACATGGCGAAGCGCGTCTCGAGCCCGATCGCGGCGAGCTGCGGCGGGCGGATCGAGCTCGACGTGGCGTCGGAGGTCCGGAAACGACCCGTCGTGATGAACCCGATCGAGCTCGAAGAAGCCGTCGTCAATCTGATTCGCAACGGGCTCGAATCCCGGACCGCCGGCGTATGCGTCCGGATCTACGCCCGAGTCGAGGCAGACGAGATCGTCCTGCGCGTGGAAGACGATGGTCCCGGCATCCCGGTCGACGAGGCAGACCATGTCTTCGATCGCTTCTTCACGACCAAGGCCGATCGAGGCGGGTCGGGCCTCGGGCTCGCGATCGTGAAGCGAACGATCGAAGGCATCGGGGGATCCATCGAGCTCGAGCGGCCGAGCCGTCCGCATCCAGGCCGACCGGATTCGAAGTCGGCCGATCGATCGGGCGGGGCATGCTTCCACATCCGGATCCCGACCGCGCACGGCGCTGGCTGATCCGCAGCCCCTACCCCTTCGCCGCCGCCATCAGCGCCTGCATCTCCGCCGCGATCGAATCCGGGATCATGTAGTCCGCGTCCGAGTGGATCGTGTCCCAATGGGCCGCGATGTCCTCGACGGAGACGTCGGCGCCGACGCCGGCGAAATAGCCCTTCGCCATGCCGATGAAGATGCGCGCATAACGCCCGCCGCCGACCGAGTAGATCGAATGCGTCACGTCGCACTGCTCCGAGCAGAGGTAGACGACGAGCGGCGTCACGAACTCGGGCTTCAGCATGTCGGCGAGCTTGCCGAGCAGCTCCTCGGTCAGGCGCGTGCGCGCGATGGGCGCGATGACGTTCGACTTGATGTTGTTCTTCGCGCCCTCGACGGCGATCACGTTCGAGAGGCCGACCATGCCCATCTTCGCCGCGCCGTAGTTGGTCTGGCCGAAGTTGCCGAAGATGCCGGCGGCCGACGCGGTATGCACGAAGCGGCCGTAGCCCCGCTCCTTCATGGCGCGGAAGGCGGGCTGCGAGACGTAGAACGCGCCCTTCAAATGGACGTCGAGGACGATCTCGAGCTCCTGCTGGGAGAGCTTCGCGAAGGACTTGTCGCGCAGGATGCCGGCGTTGTTCACGACGATGTCGACCTGGCCGAAATTGTCGAGCGCGGTCTGGATGATCGCCTCGCCGCCCTGCGGCGTCGCGACGGAGTCGTAGTTGGCGACGGCGGTGCCGCCGGCCTTCGTGATCTCCTCGACGACGTGGTCGGCCATGCTGGCGCTCTTGCCGGTCCCGTCGGCGGCGCCGCCGAGGTCGTTGACGACGACCTTGCCGCCGCGGCGGGCGAATTCGAGGGCGTAGGTGCGGCCGAGGCCGCCGCCGGCGCCGGTGATGACGGCGACGCGGTCGTCGAATCGGATGGGGCTCATGAGGGGTCTCCTTCGCTGCGCGCACGGGGCGCCGGGGATTCGGCCGGGCCGAAAAAAGAGGTCGGAACGCTCGGGGGCGGCGGCCCGCGCGGGGCGGATCCGGCCGGCGCGCACCATAGCAGCGCTCGTCCGGCCGGGGAGGATGGGCTGGCGCTCCGAACGGCGACTCCGGGTCGACGCGCGCAAAGCGCCCCCTCGGTGTTACCAACTGGACGCCGGCTTCGTACGCATCCCGAATCCTGGAGGACCCGATGTCCACATCGCTCTCGAACCCGTCGACCCCTGCCGCGGCGAGCCCGACCCCGCAATCCGATGGGGCCCTGCTCGACGCCGAAGCCGCGACCCGCGAGCGCTACAGCGAGGCGGCCCGCGTGCGCGAAGCGGCGCTCTGCTGTCCCGTCGACTACGACGCGCGCTGGCTCGAGGCGATCCCGAAGGAGGTGATCGAGCGGGACTACGGCTGTGGCGATCCGTCCCGCCACGTCCGCGAGGGCGAGACGATCCTCGACCTCGGCAGCGGCGGAGGCAAGATCGCGTTCATCGCGGCGCAGGTCGTCGGGCCGAAGGGGCGCGTCATCGGCGTCGACATGAACGACGAGATGCTGGCGCTGGCCCGGGGCGCGGCGCCGAAGGTCGCGGCGCGGATCGGCCATGCGAACGTCGAGTTCCGGCGCGGCCGGATCCAGGACCTCGCCCTCGATGTCGAGCGCGTCGATGCCTGGCTCGCGGCGAATCCGGTGAAGAGCTTCGAGGACCTCGCGCGGCTCGACGAGGAGAAGGCGCGGCTCTGCCGCGAAGAGCCGCTGGTCGCGAGCGACTCGATCGATCTCGTGGTCTCGAACTGCGTCCTCAACCTGGTGCGCGAAGAGGACAAGGACGCGCTGATCCGCGAGATCTTCCGCGTCCTGAAGCGCGGGGGGCGGATCGCGATCTCGGACATCGTGAGCGACGAGGAGGTCCCGCTCGCGCTCAAGCAGGATCCGGAGCTCTGGAGCGGCTGCGTCTCCGGCGCCTTCCAGGAGCTCGACCTGCTGCGGCGCTTCGAGGCGGCGGGATTCCATGGCATCGAAATCGCCGAATGGGCGAGCGAGCCCTTCGCCGTCGTCGACGGCATCGAATTCCGCTCGGTGACGATCACGGCCCATAAAGGCAAGCACGGGCCCTGCCTCGAGGCGGGCCAGGCGATCGTCTACAAGGGGCCGTGGAAGGCGGTCGTCGACGACGACGGGCATACCTTCGAGCGCGGCGTGCGCACCGCCGTCTGCGCCAAGACCTATCGCCTCATGACGAGCGCGCCCTATGCGGGGCAGACCCTCGGCATCGAGCCCGCGACCGCGATCCCCGAGGCCGAGCAGCCCGTCTTCGACTGCCTGCGGAGCGCGCCTCGCCATCCGCGCGAGACGAAGGGCGGCGAATACCGCGTGACGCGGCCGGCGAGCGGCGCGTGCTGCTGAAGACGGCGCCTCCTGCCGCTGCCCACCGCGAGCGCTTCGACGCGCATCTGCGCGCCGTCGGGGCGCCGGCCCTCACGCGCGGCCGCGTCACGACGCTGCAGGTCAACATCGGCCTGCGCTGCAACCTCGCCTGCCATCATTGCCACGTCGAATCCGGCCCCAAGCGAACCGAACGCCTCGATGCGAAGGGCCTCGCCCGAATCATCGCGCTGCTCGATCTCAACCCCGGCATCGAGACCCTCGACCTCACGGGCGGCGCCCCCGAGCTCCACGAGGGCTTCCGCGACCTCGTGCGCGCCGCCCGTGCGCGCGGCCGCCGCGTGATCGACCGCTGCAACCTGACCGTCCTCGAAGAGCCCGGCCAGGAGGACACCGCCGAGTTCCTCGCCGCGCAGCAGGCCGACATCGTCGCGAGCCTGCCCTGTTACGGAGAGGCGAACGTCGATCGCCAGCGCGGCCGCGGCGTCTTCGAGGGCAGCATTCGCGCCCTGAAGAGCCTGAACGCCCTCGGCTACGGGCGCGATCCCGCCCTGCGTCTCGATCTCGTGTACAACCCGGTCGGCGCCTTCCTGCCGCCCGCGCAGGCGACGCTCGAGGCCGAGTACCGCGAACGGCTCGCCGCGGATTTCGGGATCGTCTTCGATCGCCTGCTGACGATCACGAACATGCCGATCCAGCGCTTCGCCCATCAGCTCCGGCGCGACGGCGCCTACGACGACTACATGACGCTGCTCGTCAGCCATTTCGAGGCTGCGAACCTGCCGGGCGTCATGTGCCGCAGCCTCGTCAGCGTCGCCTGGGACGGAACGCTCCACGACTGCGACTTCAATCAGGCCCTGCGCCTGCCGCTCCCGGGCGCGCGCCGCACGATCTACGACGTCGACGATCTCGACGCGCTCGTCGGCGCTCCGATCGCGACCGGCACCCACTGCTTCGGCTGCACCGCCGGCGCGGGCTCGAGCTGCGGCGGCGCGCTGCGCTGAGGGCGACTCGCGGGACCGGCGCGCTGCGCTGAAGGCGCGCCTTGCAGGGCCAGCGTGCTGCGCCGAAGCGCGCCTCTCAGGCCAGGATGTCGAGGAGCGAGCCCTTCAGCTCGAGATCGACGCCGAGCACCCGGGCCGAGGCCGCGTACTGCGTCTTCGCGACGATCTGATCGACGACCTCGCGATCGAGGTCGACGGGGCCCGGCGCCGCTGCGGTCGTCAGCGTTGCCCGGGAGCCCCCCGAAGCGACGGAAGTCTGGACGGCGCGCTGAGGATGAAAGTTCGTCGTCAGGAGATTCGCGACGTTATGGGCCGACACGGCGACCCGCGTCTGCGCGCTCTGCATGCCCGAAAGTGCGATGCCCATGCCGTCCATGGCGAATCGATTCGGCCGGGCCGAGGAGAATCCCGCGGCAATCCTCGCGTCCGAGCGGAAAACGCGGCGCCGCTGCGCGCCCGCTGCCCGGCCGCTGCCGGGGTTCCAGCCAGGACGGCGCCCGCGACCGGGCGATGCGGTCGACGCTTTCCGGCGCATTGCGTAGCCTCGGCGGGCCCTGCGCTCGGGCTGCCCGGCTCGACTCGCTGCTCGGCCCGCTTCGAACCGATGAGGGTCCGGCGCAGGACGACGCGCAATCGACGAGACGTGGACGCGAAGAGTACGAGAAGCGGGCCAGAAGCGGGCAAGGAGAGATGGCCATGGGCGTCCGGATCGGCATCGGACTCGGGCTCGGCGGATTTCCCTTCGAGTCGATCGCGGCGTTCCGGGGCTGGCTGGATCGCTGTGAGGCGTCGTCGATCGATTCGATCTGGCAATCCGATCGCGTCGTCTCCCGGGATCCGGCGTTCGAGCCCCTCGCCCTGCTCGCGATGATCGCCGGCGCGACCCGGCGGCTGAAGCTCGGGACCAACGCGATCGTCCTGCCCTTCCGCGATCCCATCAACTTCGCGCGTCAATGCGCGACGATCGACCAGCTCTCCGACGGTCGTCTGCTGCCGACGGTCGCCGTCGGGCAGGGCGACGGCCCGGAATGGCGCGCGACCGGGCGCAGTCCGAAGGGCCGGGGCGAATGGGTCGACGAGGCGCTCGAGGTCATGACCCGGCTCTGGCGATCCGAGTCGGTCAGCTTCGAGGGCCGGCATCATTCGCTCTGCGAAGCCTCCATCTCCCCGCGTCCGAAGCAGGACCCGCTCCCCCTCTGGATCGGCGGCGCGTCCGCCGGCGCGATCCGCCGCACCGTCCGCTTCGGCAACGGCTGGCTCGCCCCGCTCCAATCCGCCGAGGAGGCGGGCGCGACCGTCGCCGCGATCCGCGCCGAATCGGCCCGCGCCCGGCGGCCGATCCCCGACGACCATTACGGGGCGACGATCCTCTTCCGGCTCGGTCCGTCTGCAGGCACTTTCGAGTCGCCCTTCGCACGCATTCCCGATCCGGCGATGCGCCGACGATTCGAGAGCGTCCAGGCGATCGGCGATGCGAAGCAGGTGCTCGATCGGCTGCGCGCCTTTCGCGCCGTCGGCATCACCAAGTTCATCGCCATCCCGCTCGCCCGCAGCGCAGAAGAGATGCACGAACAGACCCGGCTGCTCGACGCCGAGGTCCTGCCCCACGCGAACGAGGCCTGACGGCGGCGCCGCGCGGCCGATCCCCCGGCGAGGGCCGCGGGCGATCCGCCGAACGAGCGCCCCGGCGCGGAGGATCATCGAAGTGTCCCTGTTCCGTTTTCTCGGCCTCTCGAAGGCGGAGGCCGACGACCGGCGCGAGCCCGAGAGCCTGCGCGAGCTCGCCGGCCGGCTCTCGGCGATGGCGCCCGAGGACGCGCGCTTCGTCGCGGCCTTCGCGTATCTGCTGGCGCGCGTCGCGGGAGCAGATCTCGAGACGGCCGGGGGCGAGCGCGACGTGATCGCCCGGCGGCTCGAGACGCTCGCGGGCCTCGAGCCCGAGCGCGCGGCGCTGCTCGCCGAGGGCGCGATCGCGGCGGCCGATACCCATTCCGCGAGCGACGACCATCTGGTCGCCCGCGCCTTCCGCGAGATCGCTTCGCCCGAAGAGCGCCTCCTGCTCGTGCGCTGTCTCTATGCCGTCGCCGCGGCCGACTCGAACATCACGACGCTCGAAGACAACGAGGTCTTCGAGATCGCGACCGAGATCGGCGTCGCCCGGACCGACGTCGTCGCCCTGCGTTCCGAGTGGAAGGAACAGCTCACCGTGCTGAAGGCTCTTCCTCGCGAGCGTTGACCCGGCTACGCTGCGCGCGCTCGACACCGCGCTCGCGCGCGAAGGGGGACATCGCATGGCTGCACGGACTTCCGTGAAACGATCGAAGAGCGCCGCAAAGAAGTCGAAGACTTCGGCAAAGAAGCCGGCGAAGACGACGAAGAAGAAGGCCGCAGGAAAGGCGCCCGGGAAGGGCACGAAAAAGGCGGCCGCGAAGACGGCGAAGCCCGGCCCGAAGAAGACGACGGCCCGCAAGGCTGCGAAATCCGGTGCGAAGAAGGCCACGACCCGGAAGGCCGCGACGACGAAGAAGAAGGCCGCATCGAAGAAGGCGAGCGCGAAGACGACCCGCAAGTCGACCCCGACCGGAACGGGCGAGCTCGTGCACACCCGCCTGCTCGGTGTCGCGAAGCGCCTGCTCGGCCCGACGACGACGGCCGACGGCGCTTCCGCCTCGGGCGGCATCAGCCATACCAACCCCGCCCGCTCGGCGATGCTGAAGCGCCTGCTCGGCTGAGCTCGGCTGAACGCCGTCCGCACCGTCCGCGCCGCGCGGACCCCGAAGACACGAAAGGCCGCGAGACGCTCCGTCCCGCGGCCTTTCGCTCTTCCGATGGACCGAGCGCGGCTCAGCTCTCGTCGTCGTCCGCGATCTTCGACTCGTACTTCTTCTTGAGCTCCGACTGCTTGTCGCTCGGGACCGGCAGGTACTTGGCGAACTCCATCGAGAACTCCGCCTTGCCCTGGGTCATCGAGCGAAGATCGGTCGCGTAGCCGAACATCTCCGAGAGCGGGACCTCGGAGTCCACCGTCGAGAAGCCGCCCTCCTCGCTGGATCCGATGATCTGGCCACGCCGCTGCATGATGGTCTTCAGGATCGCGCCCTGGAACTCCGACGGCCCTTCGACCGAGAGCTTCATGATCGGCTCGAGGATCTGCGGCTTGGCCCGGGGATAGAACTCGCGGAACGCGCCGCGGGCCGCCGCCTGGAAGGCCATTTCCGACGAGTCGACGCTATGCGCCGCGCCGTCGTTGATGACGATCCGCATGCCGATCACGGGGAAGCCGATGAGGCGCCCCTTCGGCAGACAGCTCTTGAAGCCCTTCTCGACGGCCGGGATGTACTCGGTCGGAATTGCGCCGCCCCGCACCGCGTTGACGAACTGAAAGTCCTTGTCGTCCGGATCGTCCGCCGGGATCGGCTCGACATAGCCACCGACCTTGCCGTACTGACCCGAGCCACCCGTCTGCTTCTTGTGCGTGTAGGTGAAATC
>CAUJGH010000334.1 GCA_963169575.1 Myxococcota bacterium
TGGCCCTGCTGATCACGCCGGGCCTGCTCGCAGGGCGCGAAGCCGGAGCACAGGCCTGGTCCTTCGTCGGCGCGCGCTACCAGGGCATGGGCGGCGCCGGCGTCGCAGTCGTCGACGACGAGCATGCGTCCTACTGGAACCCCGGTGCCCTCGCCTTCACCGAGTCGTATGGCGTCGCTATTCCCCTCGGCGTCTACGCTGGCGCGGAGGGCTCGACGCTCTCCGACATCGATCGCGTGTCGAACGTCCTCGACGACCTCGCAGGCGGCGAGTTCGACCAGCTGATCGACGATCTCGCCGCGGGCAACGACCTCGACGCGGCCCAGCTCGGCACCGCCCTGCGCCTCGGCGCCGACGCTCTTCCCGGCCTCGACGACGACGGCGAAGGCGTGCTCGCAGGCATCGATGCGTCGCTCCTGCTCCGGTACCGGCGCTTCGCGGTGACCGGCATCGGCCAGAGCCATTTCGCAGCGGATCCCGTCTTCGACCGCACGAATCTCTCGCTCTCCGACCTGACCGGCGATGCCGCCGTCGACGCGCTCGTGAATCCGGGCACGGCAGCGAGCCAGTACGCCCCCGGTGACGAGCCGGCGGTCGTCGCCGAAATCGAGGCGATCTTCCTGGCCGCGGGGGGCGGTGCACCGAATCTGCAGGCCGAGGAGTTCGTCTTCGCCGCCGAGGCCGCGGGCGCGGACGTCCGCGACGCGGGCGTCGCGCGGAACCTCGTCGCGATCGCGAACGCGACGGTCGCCACGGCCGACGCGACCTTCGCCGACAACGCCTCCGGAACCTTCGTGCGCGGCCTCGCGGTCGAGCAGATCGGCTTCGCCTACGGCCATCCGCTGCTCGCCGACCGGATCGGGATCGGCGGCAATCTGAAGTACATGCTCGGGACGACGTTCAACAAATACCTGCGCTACGACGACATCGACGGCGTCGGCGACCTCACCGACGCGCTGACCGACAGCGATCGCCGGGAGGTCACGCAGACCGCCTCGCTCGATCTCGGCGTGCTCCTGAAGCCCTGGGACTGGCTCCGCCTCGGCGTCACCGCGCGCAACGTCACGAAGCCGTCCTTCGATCTGGCGCGCGACCGATTCGGCCCCGGCGGCCGGAACGAGCTCACGCTCGAGCCCCAGGTCCGCGCCGGTGTGGCGCTCTGGGTCCTGCCGCGCTGGGTCGTCGCCTTCGACGCGGACCTCAGCGAGAACGAATCGGAGCTGGTCGACGGCTTCGCCTCGCGGATCCTCTCGCTCGGCACGGAGTGGAAGATCCCGCTCGGCAAGGTCGGCCTCGCCCTGCGCGGCGGGGCCTATCTGAACACGGCCGCCGACGATCTGGACGCGGTGACGCTGACGGCGGGCCTCGGGCTGCGCATCCTCGACTTCAATCTCGACCTCGCGATCGGCGCCTCTCCGAAGACCGAGAAGGTCGAGGCCGCCGACGATCAGCGGATCCCCGCGCAGTCGAATGCCTCGCTGACCTTCGCCTTCCGCCGCAGCTTCTAGCCCGGCGCAGCGACCAGCCGGCCGAAGCAGGCGCGCTGCCGCTCAGTCCGGCCATTCGACGCGCGCATCGCCCTTCGGAATGCCCTGGCAGGTCAGGATGTAGCCCTCGTCGATCTGCCGCTGGTCGATGCCGCCGTCGTTCATGCGCATCTCGACCTCGCCCGCGACGACCTTCGCCATGCAGCAGCCGCAGTAGGCCTCCTCGCAGGCGAAGGGCGGTTCGAGCCCGACGCGGCGCGCGGCCGCGAGGATCGTCTCGCCCTCGCCCATGGCGAGCACCGTCTCCTTGCCATCGAGCTTGACGGTCACGCGGATGCCGCCCGTGGTATCGACGTCGGCCGTCGGCGGCGCAGCGTCTTCGGGCGAGCTGAAGCGCTCGATGAAGATCTGGTCCTTCGCGACACCGAGGCTCTCGAGCCCCTGCTCGACGACGTCCATGAAGGGCCCCGGACCACAGACGTAGAAGTCGGCGTCCTTGCGGGCACCGACCTCGAGGACGACGCGCGCGACGTCGACGAATCCGTGCTCGACGTCCAGGCGATGGACGATCTCGAGCCGATCGGGATGCGCCCGGCGCAGGGACTCGAGCTCTGCGGCGAAGATGATCGAGGCCTCGTCGCGATTCGCATAGACGAGCTTGACCGGACGCCGCGTGGTCGCGAGGGCCGTCTTCAGGATCGAGATCACCGGCGTGATGCCCGAGCCTCCGCCGAAGAGCACGATCGGCGTCGAACGATCCCGCAGGCAGAAGACCCCCGCCGGCGGCATCACCTCGAGCGTGTCGCCCGCCGCGACCCGCTCGTTCATCCAGTTGGAGACCCGGCCGTCGGCGATGCGCTTGACCGTGACCTTGTGCTCCGGATCGAGGCCGGGGGCGCTCGCCAGCGAATAACAGCGAACGAGCCGCTGTCCGTTCACCTCGACGCGGAAGGTCAGGAACTGCCCGGCGCGATAGGTGAATCGCTCGCCCAGGGCGTCCGGGATCTCGAGCACGATCGAGCGGGCGTCGGCGGTCTCGTCGATGACGCGCGCGACGCGCAGGTGGTGATAGGGTCCGGACGCGTCCTCTCGGGGCGCCGCCGGCGACTGGACTGTCATGCGCTGGTTCCTCGTTCGGCAGGTTCGCACCCGCAGTCGGCGCGAAGCGGCGCGGACTCTAACAGATCCGCCGGGCGATCCCGGGTCCGGCACCGCGGGATCGGGCGCGCGCCGCGAGGCCCGGCGCGTCCCCGCTCGGGCCGGCCGCGCTACGCATCGGCCCAGTCGCGCGGGCGCAGGAAATCCCGGTAGAGCGCGGCCTCCGGGCTATCCGGCTCGGGATGCCAGTCGTAGCGCCAGACGACCTGCGGCGGCAGCGACGCGAGCACCGATTCGGTGCGGGCCCCCGCCTCGAGACCGAAGCGCGTCCCGCGGTCCTGCAGCAGGTTGAACTCGACGTAGCGACCGCGGCGATAGAGCTGGAACGCGCGCTCGCGCTCGCCCCACGGCGTCGAGCGTCGCCGTTCGACGATCGGGACATAGGCCGCGAGAAACGCGTCGGCGGTGCTCTTCCAGAGCGCGAAGGCCTGCGCGAATCCGCCCTCGTCGAAGTCGTCGTAGAAGATCCCGCCGATGCCGCGCGGTTCGCCCCGATGCGGCAGGTAGAAATAGGCATCGCACTGTGCCTTGAAGCGCGCATACGGCCGGCTCGGATGGACATCGCAGGCCGCTCGCGCCGTCCGATGCCAATGCCGCGCATCCTCTTCGAAGCCGTAGTAGGGCGTGCAGTCGAAGCCCCCGCCGAACCACCAGACGACGTCGCCCGTTTCCGCGTGCTCGGCCAGGAAGAAGCGGTAGTTGGCATGGCAGGTCGGGACGTAGGGATTGCGCGGATGGACGATCAACGACACCGAGATCGCCTCGTAGCGTCGGCCGGCGAGCTCGGGGCGGCGCTCGGTCGCGGCGGCCGGAAGACGCTGGCCCTCGGTGTGCGTGAACTGGACCGCGGCCTTCTCGAAGACCGGTCCGTCCTCGAGCACCCTCGGCCGGGACAGCCCCCCGCCCTGTCGCGGCAGATCCCCGCCCCGGAATCCGGGCCCGCCATCGAGTGCGGCGAGCGTTTCGCAGATGCGCAGCTGGAGGCCATCCAGGAAGGCGCGCACGGCCCGTGCATCGGGCTTCGCGGAATCGGCAATCATCTCGGCGGGCTCCACTCGAAAAGCGCTTGCGAACCGCACCGCGCGCCGCGCCTCGGCGGCCGCAGCGACCGTTGCATCGGCCATTGCATCGGCCACCGCTTC
>CAUJGH010000335.1 GCA_963169575.1 Myxococcota bacterium
GATCGCCGACGCGCCGGCGATGCGCGCGCCCTGGATCGCCGAGATGCCGACGCCGCCGCAGCCGAAGACGACGACCGAAGAGCCCGGCGTGACCTGCGCGCTGTTGATCGAGGCGCCGACGCCCGTCGTCACGCCGCAGCCGATCAGCGCCGCGATGTCGAGCGGCACGTCCTTCGGGATCTTGACGACGCCCGGCTCGCCGATGATGAGCTCCTCCGCGAAGGTCCCGAGCCCCGTCATGCCGGTCAAAGGCTTGCCGTCGACCTTGAAATGGGCCGACGTCGCCTGGACCATCCCGTGGTTGCAGAGATACGACTGATGGCGATGGCAGGGCATGCAGTTGTTGCAGGCCGGCACGAACGAGAGGATCACGTGATCGCCCGGCACGACGCTCGTCACCGCCTCGCCGACCTCGGTGATCACGCCCGCGCCTTCATGACCGAGCACGCAGGGCGTGCCGGTCGGGATCGTGCCGTTCTGGGCCGACACGTCCGAATGACAGACGCCCGAGGCCTTGATCTGGATGCGCACGTCGCGGGCCCCGAGTCCGAAGACCTCGACGTCGTTGCGGATCTGGAGATCCTTGTTCAGCTCGGTGAGGATGGCGGCCTGCATGCGATCTCCTTGCTTGGATTGCGTGGGTTGCGCGGGATGCGCCGCGGCCGAAAGGGGTCGCGGCGGGCGGGTTTTCGAAGGGGCGGACGATAGCGGAGGCCGGTCGCGGGGCGCACGGCCGGCGCTCAGGCGAGCGCCGGCAGCTTCTCCCCCTCGAAGAATCGGCGCGGGTTGGCGACGAGGAGCGCTTCGATCGCGTCCTCGGCGATTCCGGCCTCGCGTAGCTGCGGGATGATCTTGCGCGAGAAGAAGGTCGGATCGAAGGCGTCGCCCGAGAGGGCCGCGAGGCGCTCGGCCGGGATCGGCTCGCCCTTCCAGCACCAGACGGAGTCGTGCGAGACGACGACCCGGTCGCCGGCCCCGGCGCGGATCAGCTTCACGAGCGACGCGACGCGCTTCGCGTCCGGGAAGAGCGCGTCGATCCCGAAGCGGTCGAAGCCGAGATACGAGCCGCCGCGGGCGATGCCCATGTGATAGGCGTGGTCGTCGGTGCCGCACGAATGGCCGATCACGATCCGGCTCGCGGGCACGCCGGCCTCGGTCAGGATGCGCTGCTGATGGTCGCCCATCGTGCCCTGGTCGGTATGCGTCGTGATCGGCGCGCCGGTCGCGAGCGAGGCCTTCGCGGCGGCCTGCAGGATCGTCTTCTCGTAGTCGGTGATCTGGCCGGGGCCGCTCGCGACCTTGATGATGCCGGCGCGGATGCCGGTGTCCCCGATGCCTTCGGTCAGCTCGCGGATGAAGAGCTCGGCCATCGTGTCGACCTGGGGGCCGAAGTTCGAGCGGAAATGCCAGTAGGGGTAGCCGCCCTCGGATTGCTTGTAGAGGCCGGTCGCGCAGACGATGTGGAAGCCGGTCGCCTGGCCGACCTTGGCGGCGAGCTCGACGTCGCGGCCGAGATCGCTGGGGCACGGATCGACGAGGCTCGCATAACCCAGCGCCTTCAGCGATTCGATCCGGTCGACGCAGACCTTGAACTGCTCGTGCTTCGCGAGCCCGGGATGGCTCGTATGGCTCTCGGAGCCCGGGTAGCCGATCACGAGATGCTCGTGCATCAGGGTCCGGCCGAGCGCCTCCGAAGTCGTCGTTCCACTCGCGGTCGCGATCGTCGTCATGCGGATCTCCTCACGCGCACGGGGAGTCGGCGAGCCGACCGGGGCGCGTGGGGGATCATACTCCGCGAGACGAGGCCGCCACGGCCCCGGGCGGGGCCGCGCGCGGGAGCGGCGGGCTCAGCTCCGGCGCGGAATCGGGGCGCGGCCGGGCTCCGGGGCATAGCGAAGGCGTACGAGCCGGCCCTCGAGATCGAAGTCGAGCTCGAGATCGTGGATCGTCGCGGGCAGCCAGCGCGGGGAGACCGGCCTCGGCTGCTTCGGCGGGTAGAACATCAGCCAGTCGAGCCAGCGCCCGAATCCGGCGATCGATTCACCGACGTCCTCGAGCTTCGTGTTCGTGCGCGGCACGACCTTTCCGTTCGCCCCGACGACCGGCCGATCCGGATCGGCGTCGGGCCACTGCACCTCGGCGAAGCGATAGCGCCAGACGAGCCCGCCCATCACCGTCGACTGGACGAGATCCGGCTCGCCGAAGCGCGCGCGCACGCTCGCGATGTCGCTCTTGCCGGGCTCGAGCTTCTCGACCCAGCGCGGAAATGGATGCCGCGGGAGCGGTTTCAGCTCGCCGGGACGCGGCGCGCACGCGAGCTGCAGGATCAGGATCGCGAAGATCAGCAGGGGCCTCGTCGTCTTCATGCTCGTCCTCTCCCCTCGTTCGCTGCGGATGCATCGCCGGCCGGCAGCAGGACCGTCACGCGCGTGCCGCCCTGCTTCGGATTCGCGATCCGGAGCTCGCCGCCGTGGGCCTCGATGATGCGCAGACAGACCGGCAGCCCGAATCCGCGCGCGAGACCCGCCGGCTGCTCGTCGAAGAACGGATCGAAGGTCTCGTCGATGGCGTTCGAGTCGATGCCGTGGCCGCGGTCTTCGATCGTGAGCTCGACGCCGCGCGGAACGTCGCGCAGGAGGACGAGGATCTCGGGCGATTCGCCCGCGCCGAGCGAGGCTTCGACCGCGTTCTGGAGTAGCTCGTCGACGACCTGCTCGACCTGCACCGGCTCGCAGACGACGCTGCGCAGCCGCTCGTCGGCCTCGAAGCGGATCTCGGCCCAATCGCTGAGCTGCGGTTTGACCTTCTCGATCGCCCGCGCGACGAGGCGCCGGAGATCGACGATCGCGAGCGGATCCTCGTCGAAGGTCCCGTCGCGCTCCGGCCGGCGCGACTGGGGCCCGCGTTCGAGCGTCGAATCGAGCCGGGAGATCGCGTCGAGCTTCTCCGCGAG
>CAUJGH010000336.1 GCA_963169575.1 Myxococcota bacterium
CGCGCCTCGGCGAGCTGGTCGCGGAGGGCCTTCTCCTCCTGGAAGCGGGCGATCGCGACGTCGAGGACGGAGCGGACGCGTTCGGGCGAAGCGCCCTTCACCACGTAGGCCGCGACGCCGGCGCGGATCGCCCGGCGGATCGAGTCCGGCTCGGCTTCGTCGACGAACATGACGATGGGACGATGCTGCTCGTGGCTGATGCGGCGCATGTCCTCGAGCATGTCGCGCCCCGGCGAATCGATGTCGATGATGACGACGTCGGGGCGGACCGACTGCACGATCGCGTGCAGGTTCGGGCTCGAGTCCTCGACCCGCGCGACGACCTGGTCCCCCGCCGCCTCGATCGCATGGGCGATCGCCGCGTAGCGTTGGGGCTGATCGTCGATCACGAGCACCCGGAGCTTCGAAGCCATCGTCTCCTCGTTCGGCGCGGCCCGTCCGCGATCCGCGCTTTTCCCGAAGAGCAACCGCCGTGCCAGCCCGTCCGCCGATCGGGTGCCCGCTGTTCCGCCGACGGCGCATCACGCCGCAGCGTCTGCCCGATTCGCCGCCATGCACTGCCCGTTTCGCTTGCGCTCGTGCCCAGAGACGCGCGGAGCGGCAGCGTCCGCGTGGGTCGATCTGCGTCGAGATGGGCAGTCGAATGCACGAGCGGGCGGAGCGAGGCACTCCCGGCCCCGACATCCTCGGATCTGCCCGAGTTGGCAGGCTTCTTGAAGAGATGTTCTCTCGAAAGCTCGAATCGCCGACCCGCTCGGGCGGCGATGGATCCAACGAAGGATCCGCCGGGCAGGACGACTCGCCCGATCGATGAGGTCGGGGCGAGCCGAGCAAAGGCGCTCGCGAACCGCAGGGTTCGCAGAGCGCCTTTTCTTTTTCGACCCGCCGGTGCGGCAGCGAAGCGACCGGACGCAGAGCGAGGCAGGACGCAGTGACCCGAAGCGCAGCGATGGTGGGGGAGGAAATCATGCAGGGTGATCGCGGGCATTCGACGGGCTTCCGCCGGAGTCGCCGGGCGGGACGCGGCTTCGCCTTCCTGGCTCTGCTGCTCGGCGCGCTGACCGGCCTCGCGGTCTCCGCGCACGCGAGCGGATTGCCCGAGAAGGAGGAGCTCAAGTTCGGCTTCATCAAGCTGACGGATTGCGCCGCCCTCGTGATCGCGAAGGAGCTCGGGTACTTCGAGGAAGAGGGCCTGTTCGTCACGATCGAGGCGCAGGCGAACTGGAAGATCCTGCTCGATCGGGTCATCAGCGGCGAGCTCGACGGCGCACACATGCTGGCCGGTCAGCCGATCGGCGCGACGATCGGCATCGGGACACAGGCCGACGTGATCACCCCCTTCAGCATGGATCTCAACGGCAACGCGATCACGGTCTCGAACGCCGTCTGGGAGAAGATGAAGAAGGCCGATCCGGCGCTCGCCGCCGCCAGGCCGACGCATCCGATCGGCGCGCAGGCGCTGGCGCCCGTCGTCGAGGAGATGAAGCGCTCCGGCGATCCGCTCAAGATGGGCATGGTCTTCCCCGTCTCGACCCACAACTACGAGCTGCGCTACTGGCTCGCTGCCGCCGGCATCCGGCCCGGCTTCTATACGGCGACCGATTCGACGGGCACGACGGATGCCGACGTCCTCATCTCGGTGACCCCGCCGCCGCAGATGCCCGCGACGCTCGAGCAGGGAACGATCCAGGGCTATGCGGTCGGCGAGCCGTGGAACCAGCAGGCGGTCTTCAAGAAGATCGGCGTTCCGGTCGTCACCAACTACGAGATCTGGAAGAACAACCCCGAGAAGGTGTTCGGGATGACGCGCGCCTTCGCGGAGCAGCATCCCAATACGGCGATCGCCGCGACGAAAGCGCTGATCCGCGCCGGGAAATGGCTCGACGCGAGCCTCGAGAACAGGAAGAAGGCCGTCGAGATCCTCTCGCGCAGCGAATACGTCGGCGCCGACGCGGAGGTGATCGCCGCGAGCATGACGGGGACCTTCGAATACGCGCCGGGCGACGAGCGGGCGATGCCCGACTTCAACGTCTTCTTCCGGCATGAGGCGACCTATCCCTTCTACAGCCACGCCGTCTGGTTCCTGACCCAGATGCGCCGCTGGGGCCAGATCGGCGAGGACAAGCCGGATGCCTGGTACCACGAGACGGCGAAGAAGGTCTACCGCCCGGACATCTACCTGAAGGCCGCGGAGGCGCTCGTCGCCGAGGGCCATCTGACGGCCTCGGAAGTGCCGAAGACCGACGGCTTCAAGCCCCCCGACGCGGGCTTCATCGACGGCGTCGTCTACGACGGCCGTCGGCCCAACGCGTACCTCGCGAGCTTCGCCATCGGGAACCAGGCAGGGCAGGGCGTCGCTTCGACCCGTTAGGCGAGAGCGGCGATCTCCCACGCCCGTCGGTTCGGGCACCCGAGATCGCAGAACGACGAGCGAGCCCGGCCGTGCTCGAGACAGGAGAGGACATGACCAGCGAATCGCCCGCGCTTCCGACCGGCAAGGCCCGCATGATCCGCGCCGCCGAAGGCCTCGGCCTCGAGATCCTGGTGCCGGCGATCCGGCTCGCATCGGGCGAGGATCCGAAGGTCCAGCTCGCGAACCTGCTGCGTTCGGTCGGGGTGCCGATCGTCTCGATCCTCGCGTTCCTCGGCCTCTGGGCCAGCCTCGCGGCATCCGTCGAGACGAGCATCGGATCGGTGCCCGGGCCCGCCGAAGTCTGGCGGGCGGCCGATGCCCTCGTCGCGGAGCACTTCGTCGAGCGGCGCAAGGAAGTCGAATTCCACGCTCGCATGGAGGTCCTGAAGGCGAAATGGGAAGCCGCCGGCCGTCCGTGGACCGAGCGGCGTTATTCGGGCAAGCCGACCTACTTCGACCAGATCTGGACCAGCCTGCAGACCGTCTTCGCCGGCTTCCTCGTCGCGTCGCTCGTCGCGGTCCCGCTCGGGATCCTCTGTGGTCTGTCGCGCACGATGAACGCGGCCTTCTCGCCCCTGATCCAGATCTTCAAACCGGTGTCGCCGCTGGCCTGGCTGCCGATCGTCATGATCCTCGTGTCCGGGCTCTATACCAGCGAAGATCCGCTCTTCGAGAAGTCGTTCATCAGCTCGGCCCTGACGGTCGCCCTCTGCTCGCTCTGGCCCACGCTGGTGAACACGGCGCTCGGCGTCGCGTCGGTCGATCAGGACCATCTCAACGTCGCGCGCGTGCTCCGTCTGCCGTGGACGACGCGCGTCACGAAGATCGTCGTTCCCTCGGCGCTTCCGCTCATCTTCACGGGACTGCGGCTGTCGCTCGGTGTCGGCTGGATGGTCCTGATCGCGGCCGAGATGCTCGCGCAGAACCCGGGCCTCGGGAAATTCGTCTGGGACATGTTCCAGAACGGGAGCTCCCAGACGCTCGCGCAGATCATGGTCGCGGTCTTCACGATCGGGCTCATCGGCTTCTTCCTCGATCGGGTGATGGTCGCGCTCCAGCGGCTCGTCAGCTTCGACGGCTCGGCGGCGTGAGGTCTTCCATGCGCGTTGCGGAATCGGCGATGGCGAAGGAAGACGGCCGGGCGACCCGGCAGAGCCCGGGATCGCCCGGAAGGGGAGCGGGGCGATGACGGCAGCGACGATCGAAACGCGACTGGCCCCCGGTGCGTCCGCGCCGCTGCTCTCGCTCCGCGGCGTCTCGAAGAGCTTCGGCGAGGGCGCGGCGCGGACCGAAGTCCTGGCCGACATCGACCTCGAGCTCGCCGACGGCGAATTCCTCGCGATCGTCGGCTTCTCGGGCAGCGGAAAGTCGACGCTCATCAACCTGATCGCGGGGCTGATCCGGCCGGATGCCGGGGCGGTCGAACTCGACGGGCGGCCCGTGACGGGCCCCGGACCGGACCGCGGAGTCGTGTTCCAGGGTTATGCGCTGCTGCCCTGGCTTACGGTGCTCGGGAACGTCCGACTCGCGGTCGACGCCGTCCTTCCGCATCGGCCGAAGCGGGAACGGATCGAGCGGGCGCGGCATTACGTGGAGATGGTGGGGCTCGGGGCCGCGCACTGGAAGTATCCGCGCGAGCTCTCGGGCGGAATGCGGCAGCGCGTCAGCGTTGCCCGCGGTCTCGCGATGGATCCGCGCGTCCTGCTCCTCGACGAGCCGCTCTCGGCGCTCGATGCGCTGACGCGCGCGAGCCTGCAGACCGAGATCGAACGGATCTGGGAGGCCGACCGCAAGACGGTCGTGATGATCACGAACGACGTCGACGAGGCGATCCTGCTCGCGGACCGGATCATCCCGCTCCGCCCCGGACCGAAAGCCTCGCTCGGGCCGGCCTTCCCGGTCCGGCTCGCGCGCCCGCGCGACCGCAAGGCCGTCAACGACGATCCCGAGTTCAAGCGGATCCGCAACGAGATCACCCACTACCTGACGGCCGTGAGT
>CAUJGH010000337.1 GCA_963169575.1 Myxococcota bacterium
GCGCGCGGCCTCGGCCCGCGGCCTCCGCCCGCAGCTATAGTCGCGGCGCCCGAAAACCCCAGGAGCCCCGATCATGAGCCCGAAGATCGATCCGAACGCCCTCCCGTCCCAGCCGCGCCGCGCCGCGAGCATCGAGACCTGGGACGACGAATTCGAGGTCGTCGTCGTCGGCTTCGGTGTCGCGGGCGGAGCCGCGGCGATCGAGGCCGCGCGGGCCGGCGCGAAGACGCTGATCCTCGAGCAGGCGACCCGCGGCGGCGGCGCGACCGCGCTCTCCGAGGGCACGATCTATTTCGGCGGCGGAACCCGCGTCCAGAACGCGACCGGCTTCGAAGATTCCTACGAGAACATGCTGGCCCATGTCCGCGCCGCCGCCGGCCCGACCGCCGACCCCGAGAAGGTCCGCCTCTACTGCGAGCAGAGCCTCGAGCATTTCGCGTTCTTCGAGAGCATCGGCGTCGAGTTCAAGGACACCTTCTTCGCCGACAAGGTCATCTTCCCCCCGACCGACGACTGCCTCATCTATTCCGGCAACGAGGAGGCCTGGCCCTTCTCGCAGGAGGCGAAGCCCGTCCCCCGCGGCCACAAGCCGAAGAAGCAGGGCAGCGCCGGCGCCTACATCATCGAGCAGATGATCGACGCCGCGACGAAGCTCGGCGTCCTGATCCGCAACGAGACGCGCGTGCGCACGCTCGTCCGGGACGACACCGGCCGCGTCGTCGGCGTCGTCACCAAGCACGAAGGGCGCGAGTCGGCGATCCGCGCGACCCGCGGCGTCATCCTGACGACCGGCGGCTTCATCATGAACCGCGCGATGGTCGAGCATTTCGCGCCCGACCTCGCGAAATGCCGCTATCCGATCGGGAGCGACGGCTGCGACGGCAGCGGCATCCGGATGGGCATGGGCGTCGGCGGCGCCGCCGTCAACATGCACGAAGGCCTGATGACGACCGCCTTCTTCCCGCCCGTGACCCACATCAAGGGCCTGCTCGTCAGCGCCCAGGGCCAGCGCTTCATCAACGAGGACTGCTACCACGGCCGCGTCACCGACGCGATCGCCCAGAAAGCCGACGGCCGCGCCTATCTCATCGTCGACGATACGCTCTACGGCCAGTCGATCGTCCCCTATGCGCTCGCCGGCGTCGAAGAGACGATCGAAGACCTCGAGAAATCCCTCGGCATCCCGGAAGGTCAGCTGGTCCACACCGTCGCTTCCTACAACCGCGCCGCCGAGCGCGGCGAGGACCCCGTCTTCCACAAGGCGGGCAAATACGTGACGCCCCTGGTCCATCCGCCCTTCGCGGCGCTCGACCTCTCGGTCGACAAGAGCGTCTGGGCGACCTTCACCCTCGGCGGCCTCGACACGCAGGCGACGGGCGAGGTGCTGACGGTCGACGGCCAGGTCGTTCCGGGCCTCTATGCCGCCGGCCGCGCGTCGGCCGGACTGACGCGTTCGGGCCGGTATTATGCGAGCGGGATGTCGATCGGCGGCGGCAGCTTCTTCGGCCGGCAGGCGGGGAAGGCGGCGGCGAAGGCGGCGAAGGTCGACTGATGCGCTCGTCTGAAGCGCCGCGCGCGCCGACGACGGAGCGACCCTTCGGTCGAATGGCCCGCCTCGGCGCGCTCAAGCTCCGAGCGGCCGCCCCGGCGTGAAGCGACACGGCATCCGCTTGATGCCATGGATGAAATTCGACTGCAGCCGGTCCGGCGGGCCCGTGATCTCGAGATCGGGCAGGCGCGCGAAGATCCGCTCGAAGACGACTCGGATCTCGCGCCGCGCGAGGTTCGCGCCGAGGCAGAAATGCGGGCCCGGGCCGCCGAACCCGACATGCGGATTCGGAGAGCGCCCGACGTCGAAGCGATGGGGATCGGCGAAGACCGCCTCGTCGCGATTGCCCGACGCATACCAGAGCACGACCTTGTCGCCCGCCTTCATCTCCGGACCGAACGTCGCGGTATCGCGCGTCAGATTGCGGCGCATGAAGATGACGGGCGAAGCCCAGCGCACGATCTCCTCGACCGCCGTCGCGGCGAGCCCGTCGAAATCCGCCTGCCAGCGGCGGCGCTCGTCCGGATGGTCGCAGAGGGCCTTCATGCCGTGGCTGATGGCGTTGCGCGTCGTCTCGGTGCCGGCGACGACGAGCAGCACGAAGAACGAGGTCAGGTCCTCGCTCGCGAGCGCACCGCCCTCGAGCTCGGCATTCAGCAGGACGGACGTCAGGTCTTCGCGCGGCCGCTTGCGCCGGTCCTCGGCCATCTCCTTCATCAGCGCGCCGAGCTCCGCGCCCGCGCGCAGGGCCGTCCCGACGAGATCCTGATCGCCGGCCATCAGCTCGGGATCGCCGAGGCCGAGGATCGTGTTCGTATTGCGGAAGACCATCCCGGTCGCGCTCTCGGGGATCCCCATCAGGTCGACGATGACCTCGAGCGGGAGCGGTGCCGCGAGCTCGGCGACGAAATCGCATTCGCCCCTCTCGATGACGCGGTCGATCATCGCATCGGCCCGGCGCCGCACGCCCTCCTCGAGGCGCGCGAGGGCCCGGGGCGTGAAGCCGCGGGAGACGATCCGGCGCTGGGCGCCGTGGCGCGGATCGTCCATGTTGATCATGCCGCCGAAGAATTCGTTGAACTGGGCCGGCAGCGATTGGATCGACGTTGCGCCGGCGGCGGAGCTGAACAGCTCGGGGTTCCGGCTCGCCTCGAGAATGTCGGCATGGCGCGTCAGCGACCAGTATCCCGCGCCGACCGGCAGCGCGAGGCCGGGCAGGCCCCGCTCCTTCGTGAACGGCACCGGCCGCTCGGCCCGCAGCGTCGCGAAGGCGCCCTCGCGCTCCTCGACCTTGCGATTCCAGAAGGCTAAATCGGAGAGGTCGATCGCATCGACCTCGAGGACCCGGGCAATCTCCATCGACTTCGGACCTCCATGACAGGATCGAGCGGAACGACTCGGCGATGCGTCGATTCAGCGCTCCGCAGGATCCGGCGCCGGACCCCGGCCCTCCCGGGCGAGCGCGAGCTGTCCCTGGCGAGCGTAGTCGATCGCGGTCCCGAGGATCAGCGCCGCTTCCGTCGGCGCGTGGAAGCCCATCGAATTCTCGGCCTCGACGAAGTCGACCAGGAACTGGGCCTTGCGATGGAGATCGCGGGCCGGCGCCAGCGCCGCGTCCGATCCCCCGGCCGCGACGGCCGCGCGCAGATCGGCGATGAGCTCGACGAGGGCGCCGAGCGCCCGCTCGCGCTGCTCGAAGGTCCGCTGCTGGATCTGCTCGACGCGGGCGATCAGCTCCGCTTCGGCGACCGCATGACACGTCTGGCAGGCGCGATTCACGTCGAGCAGCGGGCTGCGGACCTGGTGGTCGCTGATCTTCTTCGCGCCCTCGCGGCGATAGGGCATGTGGCAATCGGCGCAGGCGACACCCGCACGTGCGTGGGTCCCCTGGCTCCAGAGCTCGAATTCCGGATGCTGGGCCTTGAGCATCGGCGCCCCCGTCTCGGCGTGGACCCAGTCGCGCAGGCCGCGCGCGTCCTCGTCGGCGAGGATCTGTTCTGCACGCAGCCCCTTCGACCAGGGCAGGACCAGCCGCTTCTCCGGCCCCTCGAAGGCGTACTCGACATGACACTGCGCGCAGACGAACGATCGCATCTCGCGCGGGGTCGCCATCGTCGTCACGTCGTAGTCGGCGATCCCTTCGGCCCGTTTCCAGGCACGCATGCCCTCGATGAAGGCCGGCCGCGTGATCCGCAGCGCGAGCGTCTCCGGGTCGTGGCAATCGATGCAGGCGACCGGATGCTCGACCTCGCGTCGTGCTTGCGCGAAGGGCATCGCATTGAGGCGCTCGAAGCCCAGGTCGAGATCGCCTTCTCCGAGGCGCTGCATCGCGGTGTAGACCGATGCATGACATTGCAGACAGGTGCCGGGCTGCGGCGCGGCCTGCTGGCGCTGCGTGAAGGTCTGGTCGTCGAGCATCCAGGCATGGCCGCGCTCTTCGCGGTAGTCGACGGCGAAGGCATAGCCGGCGAAGAGGGTCCGCAGGCGCGGATCGGCTTCGAGCTTCGACTGGGCGACGACCGTGCGCGGATCGGCCGCAGTCGGCGTGCGCGCGATCGCCTCGCTGCCGCCATGGCGGGTCCGGACCTGATCGACGGTCCGGCGGTAGCGCTCGAATTGCAACGGGAAGCTCGCGCCCCAGATCGCCGGGTCGTCCGTCCGATCGTCGAACGCCACGACGCGGGCGAAGGGCTCGGCCTCCTGTCGCTTCCGCTCGAGGATCGTGACGAGCAGAGCGACGAGCGCGAAGACCGCGGCCGCAGCGGCGACGAATCCCAGGAATTTCCATGTGGTCCGCGGCATCTTCGCCCCCGCGCGCCTAATCGTCGTGGCCGACACCGGCGTGGCAGAAGAGACAGTCGCGCTCCTCGCGCGAAGCGCCACCGTGGCCCATCGACTCGGCGATCGCCACATGGCAACGCCGGCAATTCGCCTGCGCGATCGAGGCCGAGGCGGGCTTGATGCGGATGGTGTCGGGGAAGCGGCCGGTCGTGAAGGCGAAGGCATGGGCGAGGCCCGAGCGCGCCTTCGTCGCGAGCTTGCCGACGAGCGGTGCGGGCGTATGGCAATCGTTGCAGACTGCGGCGGCGGAATGGGAACTCTTCTGCCAGGCGGCGTATTGCGGCTGCATGACGTGGCAGTTGACGCAGGCCTCGGGCGCGTCGGTCAGGTAGCTCGCGCCGTCCGCCTGGAAGAAGACGAAGAGTCCGAGCCCGGCGATCGCGCCGACCCCCGCGACGACGGTCCACGCGATCCCGCGCCCCGTGTCCGTTCGCTCGCTCGCCATCGCGCCTCCCCCGCAGCGCCGGACCGAGGCGGCCGCGCCACCGTCGCGCCGCTCTTCCGCCGCTCCGCTCTCCCCTCGCGCCCGAATCGGCGACGAGGCTCCCAAGCCGGAACGCCGGTCAGCCGCCGCGCGCCCCAGTCTGGCTAGACTCGGCCGCGAAATCCAGGAGGAGTCGCACAATGATCGAGTGGAGCGAGTCGCAGCAGACGATCCGGGAGATGGTGCGCCGGTTCGTCGAGCAGGAAGTCGTGCCCCATGTCGAGGCGCTCGAGCACGGCGACCTCCCGCCCTACGGCATCCTGCGCAAGATGTACGCCGCCTTCGGCATGGACGAGATGGCCCGCGCGCGCTTCCGCAAGCAGATCGAGGCCGAGAAGGCCGGCGAGCCGCGGCAGAAGAAGGGCGGCGGCGGCGGCGATCCCGCCGCCCGCGCCGACCAGGCCGCGGCGACGCTGATCCCGATCATCGAGCTCTGCCGCTATTGCCCCGGCATGGTCACGGCGATGGGCGTCAGCGTCGGCCTGACGAGCGCGGCGATTCTCTCGAAGGGCACGACCGAGCAGAAGGAGCGCTGGGCCCTCGGCCTGCTGACGCTCGACAAGGTCGGCGCCTGGGCGATCACCGAGCCCGGCTCCGGCTCCGATGCCTTCGGCGGCATGCGCGCTTCGGCGCGGCGCGAGGGCGACGGGTTCGTGCTGAACGGCTCGAAGACCTTCATCACCAACGGCCCCCATGCGGATACGACCGTCTTCATCTGCAAGCTCGAGGAGCCGGGCGTCGACATCCGCGAGCGCAAGATCCTGAACTTCGTGCTCGACCGCGGCCTGCCCGGCTTCGTGCAGTCGGGCCCGCTGAAGAAGATGGGGCTGCATTCCTCGCCGACGGGCGAGCTCTTCCTGACCGACGTGCGCGTCGGCATGGACCGTCTGCTCGGCGGCGAAGCGGCGCTCGCCGCCCGCAGCGGCGGCCGCGAGGGCGCGAAGGACACTTTCCAGACCGAGCGCTCGGGCGTCGCCGCGATGGCGCTCGGCATCGTCGAGCGCTGTCTCGAGCTCTCGCTCAAATACGCCCGCGAACGCGTCCAGTTCGAGCGGCCGATCGGCGAATACCAGCTGATCCAGGACAAGCTCGCGCGCATGGAGGTCGCGCGCATGAACCTGCAGAACCTCGTCTTCCGCACGATCGAGCTCTCGGCGAACGGGCGCTCGATGACCTTCGCGGAGGCCTCGGCGATGAAGCTCTATGCGGCGCGCGCGGCGGTCGAGGTCGCGATGGAGGCCGTGCAGGTCTACGGCGGCAACGGCTACATGGCCGAATACGTCGTCGAGCAGCTCGCCCGGGACGCCAAGGTGCTGCAGATCTATGCGGGAACGGACGAGATCCAGATCCGCGCGATCGCGAAGGATCTGCTCAAGGGTTAGGCGCCTGAGCCGGGCCGGGCGCGGAGGCGAGCAGAGGCCGGCGCGGCGCGGGGCCCGTCACCGCGCCGCGCGCCGACCCGGGATCCCCGGCGGCGGGATCCACTCGAGCCCGGGTCAATGGGCATGCGACGTGTGTCCGCCCGCGCGCAGGCCATTCGACGACAGGGCCGTCTTGAGATCCTCGAGACAACCCTGGCAGAGCGCATGACTCGTCGGCACCGATGTGCCGACCAGGACACGCAGGATCGCACCGCACCACGCACACGCCTTCCCCATGACATCCTCCATTCATCCAGGGCGGTGATTCGAGAGCCACCGCATCCCGGGCGCTGATCCACCCCGTTGCATCGGCCGTGCCGACGCCGCGCGGCCCGTTCGCGCCGCCTCTGTGCGCCGAGCGAGCGATGCCGCCGCCCAGTGACCGTGCAGCGATGTCGATTCTTCCAGCAGTCGTGCCGCCGGGCGATCGGGTCGACGACCCAGGCGGGCTCCCGGTTTCCCCCGCCGGCCCGATTGAACGCCCGGGCCGAAAGGGCGAGACTCGGCGCTACCCGCTCCGCTCCCTCGAACGCCGCCGGAGACTCCCGTCATGCAAGGTCCGAAGTCGATTCGCGTCTGCCTGGGCTTCCCGCCGCTCGCAGCGCCCCACTACCTCGAGCGACTCGCCGCCCTGCCCGGCGTCGAGCCGATCGTCCTGCCGATCGATCCGGAGGGCGATTGGCTCTCGGTCTCGCCCGGCGAGCCCCATGCGGAGCCGCCGCCCTGGGCGAAAAACGTCGCGCGCGAGCGAGAAGCCGCGCTGGCGTCCGCCGACGTCTTTCTCGGGCTGCATACGCCGGATCGCCTCGCGGAGCGCGCGCCGAACCTGCGCTGGGTCCAGGGTTGCGGAGCCGGCGTCGAGCAGTTCGGCCGGCTCGGTCTCGCGCGGGGGGGCGTCGTCCTGACCAACTGCTCGGGACTCAGCTCGGGGTCGATGGCGGAATGGGTCATCGGGCGCCTGCTGCAGGTCTGGAAGCGCCTGCGCGAAGCCGACGAGTTCCAACGCGCCCACCGCTTCGAGCGCAGCTACGGCCGGACCTTCGCGGGCTCGACGATCGGCATCGTCGGCCTCGGGCATATCGGGCGCGCCGTCGCCGTCCGGGCGCGGGCCTTCGGCTGCCGCGTGCTCGGCCTGCGCCGCACGGTCCGCCCGGGCGACACGGATCCCGACGTCGACCGCCTCTATCCGACGTCGGCCCTGCACGAGATGCTCGGCGAATGCGACGCGGTCATCGTCGCCGCACCGGCGACTGCCGATACCCAGCATCTGATCGACGCGAAGGCGCTGGCGGCGATGCCGCGGCGAGCGGTGCTCGTCAACGTCGCGCGCGGATCGCTGCTCGACGAGGCGGAGCTCGCCCGCGTCATGAAGGAGGAGCCGCTCGCCGCCGCGATCCTCGACGTCTTCGATCCCGAGCCCCTCGACGCGAGCAGCCCGCTCTGGGATCTGCCGAACGTCTACATCTCGGCACATTCGTCCGTCTCGGTCGATCGCTACATGGACGACGTCTTCGATCTCTTCTACGACAACGTGAAGCGCTTCTGCGCGGGCGAGCCGCTGCGCAACGTCGTCGACATGAAGACGCTCGGATTCGACTGAGTGGGCCCGCCCGTGCGCCGAACCGGGGCGCGGGCGAAACGGGCGCCGGGCCGATCGGCCCGGCCGAGGGCAAGGAGGAGACGATGGCGACGGGAGGATGTCTCTGCGGCGCGATCCGCTTCGAGATCCGCGGCGAGATCGGGCCGGTCGATCATTGCCACTGCTCGATGTGCCGCCGCGCCCATGGCGCGCCGTTCGCGACCTTCGGCCGCATCCGCCGCGATGCGCTCGAGATCGTCGCGGGCGCCGATTGCCTGACGGCCCACGCCTCTTCGGAGGCGGTCGTCCGTTCGTTCTGCGCCGTTTGCGGCTCGCGACTCTTCTTCCGACATGCCGCGCTGCCCGAGCACGAGTTCGTCGCGATCGGAAGCCTCGACGATCCGGCCGGGATCACGCCCGAGGCGCATATCTTCGTGGCGTCGAAGGCGAGCTGGTACGCGATCCGCGATGCGCTCCCCCAGCACGAGCACTACGCGCCGTTCGACGAACCGATCGGCGACGAATGAACGTTCTCGGGAATCAGGATCGGAAACGGAAACGGAAACGGAGAGCGGCTTCAGCTCTCGGCGGAGACGGGCAGCTCGAGGCGGATCATGGTCGACACCGAACTCGGTCGGAACTCGGATTGCATCGCCTCTTCGACGACCTTGGCGACATTCTCCCGGCAGCCGCCGCAGCGCATGCCGGCCCCCGTCGCCCGGGCGACCTCACGAAGCGAAGCAGCGCCGTTCTTCACGGCCCGCTTGATCTGGCGATCCGACACTCCGCGGCAATGGCAAACGAGCATGGCGTCCGTCCCTGTGTTCCGAGATGGGGGCATTCTAGGGTTCGGGAAAATGAAAATCAATGTCGATTTCAACCCCTGCCGCCCTCCCATCGGCCGTCCGCCCAGCAGGCTGAGCCCGGGCCTTTTCCTGACGTGATTTCACATCGGAATTGCCTGAGTTCTGCGCGGCCCACGCCCCGCGGGCCCGAGCCCTTGCGTCGGGCCGGGGTCACGCGCGAGGGTTCCGCCTGCCCGGCGGCCCTGGCCCCGCGGCGCTCACCGCAGTCAGGAGCCAGGAGGAGCCATGACCCCGGACGCCCTCGTCGAGATCGAACAGATCAAGCAGCTGAAGGCCCGCTATTTCCTGCTGATGGACCAGAAGCGCTGGCAGGAATGGTCCGACGTCTTCTGCGTCGACTGCACGATCGATACGACCCAGGACGATTCACCGCTGCTGAAGGGGCGGCAGGCCTTCCTCGACTTCCTGCCGCCGATCCTGGAAGGCGTCACGACCTGCCACCACGGCCATACCCCGATCCTCTCGCTGACGAGCGCGACGACCGCCGTCGGGACCTGGGCGATGGAGGACATGCTCTGGTTTCCGGAGGGCAGTCCCCGCCGAACGCTCTGGGGCGTCGGCTGGTACTACGAGCGCTACCGCAAGGATCCGGACGGGCGATGGCGGATCTTCGAGATGAAGCTCCGCCGCATCCGGGTCGAGGTCGATGGGCGAGAGGTCTTCGCGCCGGCCGCGCCCGAGCGCGGACACCATTGAAGCCGAAATCCGAAGGAGGACATGAAATGGGGCGACTCTCTGAAATCGCGTCGATCGGCAAGGCCGCCGTGCTCACGATGGAGATGCAGCGCGGCGTGGTCGGGGATCTCGCGGTCATCCGCGCGCTCGCCGACGTCGTCTCTTCGGAAGGAATCCCGAAGCGGCTCGGCGCGCTCGTCGCCGGAGCACGCAGCGCGGGCGTCCCGGTCGTGCATTGCCGCGCCGCATTCCGGCGCGATCGCAAGGGAAGCTTCTTCAACATCCCGCTCGTGAACCGGATGCTCGAGGATCCGAACTATCTCGTGCTCGGCGAGCCCGCCGCGGACGTGATCCCCGAGCTCGGCCCGGACCCGGCCGATCTCGACACCGTCCGCACCCACGGCATGTCGCCCTTCCACGGCACGAACCTCGACATGGCGCTGCGATCGCTCGGCGTCGAGACCGTCGTCGCGACCGGCGTGTCGCTCAACGTCGGCATCCCGGGCGTCGTCATCGAGGCGCTCAATCACGGCTACCACGTCGTGCTCGCGACCGATTGTGTCGCCGGCTATCCGATGGACTACGCGAAGCAGGTCGTCGACCACGGTCTCGCCCGCATCACGACCCGCGCCACGGCGGAAGAGCTGCTCGAGCTCTGGCGTGGCTGAGCCCCCCGACGAAGCGAGCCCGGCGGGCGGGAACGAACGCGACGAATCCCAGCGACCGCAGCGGCGCAGGCGTGCATGGACGCTCCGCGACGCGCTGGTGCTGCCGAACATCGCGGCCGATGCGAGCCCCCTCGATCTCGGGATCGTGGGCCGGACGCTCTTCCACGCGACGCTCGTGGGAGTCGCGGCGGGCTTCGTCGGCGCCTTCTTCTTCGCGGCCGTCGAGGTCCTGCAATATCTGCTGCTCGAGGAGCTCGCGGGTTATTCGGTCCTGCGCGCCCATGGCGAGACGCTCTCGCTCGGGCCGAGCAAGACGCCCTTCCGCCCCTGGCTCCTGATCCTGCTCCCGGCCCTCGGCGGCCTCGCCTGCGGCCTGCTGACCCGCTTCGCGCCCGAGACCCGCGGCGGCGGCGGCGACGCGACCATCGTGGCCTTCCATCGCGAGGACGGCATCGTCCGCCGGCGCGTCGTCTGGATCAAGACGCTCGCCTCCCTCTTCACGCTGGGCACCGGCGGCGCCGGCGGCCGCGAGGGCCCGACGATGCAGATCGGCGGCGCGCTCGGATCGCTCGTCGCGAGAGCGCTGCGCGTCAGCCCGCGCGAGCGCCGCATCCTGCTCGTCGCCGGCATCGCCGCCGGCATCGCGGCCGTCTTCCGCACCCCGCTCGGCGCAGCGCTCCTCGCCGTCGAGATCCTCTACCGCGACGGCTTCGAAGCCGACGCGCTCGTCCCCTCGATTCTCTCGAGCGTCGTCGCCTACTCCGTCGTGATCTCGATCTTCGGCGAGAGCACGCTCTTCACCCACGCCCTGCGCTTTCCCTTCGTCCCCGGGCATCTGCCGCTCTACGGCCTGCTGGCGCTGCTGCTCGCGGGCATGGCCGCGGGCTTCGTGACCGCACTCAGGGTCGCCCGCCGTTTCTTCCAGGCCCTGCCGCTCGCCGACTGGGCACGCCCGGCGCTCGGCGGCCTCCTGCTCGGCGCCTTCTGCACACCGATCCTGCTCTATGCCGGCGCGCGCTCGGGCAGCGCCGGCCACGGCTTCGGCATCCTCGGAGGCGGCTACGGCGCGGTGCAAGCAGCGATCAGCGGCGCGGACTGGCTGCCGCCGGGCATGGGCGGCGTCTTTCTCCTGCTCATGCTGTCGTTCGCGAAGATCATCGCGGCATCGCTGACGATCGGCTCGGATGGCAGCGCGGGAGATTTCGCGCCGTCGCTCGCGATCGGCGGCCTGTTCGGCGGCGCGTTCGGCCGCGCCGCGCAGATCGTGCTCGGCGATCCCGCCATCGATCCCGGCGCGTTCGCGCTCGTCGGGATGGGCGTCTTCTACGGCGGCATCGCCCACGTCCCGCTCGCGGCGCTCGTGCTCGTCTGCGAGCTGGCGGGGAACTACGACCTGCTCGTGCCGCTCATGCTGGCCCAGGGCATCGCCTTCGTCGCGCTCCGGCGCCAGACGCTCTATCCGGCGCAAGTCCCGACGTTGCGAGAATCGCCGGTCCACCGCGACGCGCTGCTCGTCGACGTCCTGAAGTCGACCCGCGTCGCCGAGCTGATGAGCCACGGGCGCCCCTTCGTACGCTTCGATCCGCAGACGCCGGCCCGCGAGATGCTCGCGCGCATCAGCGAATCGACCTGGCAGGACGTCTTTCCGGTCGTCGACGCGGACGGGCGGATGGCGGGGCTCGTGACCTCCGACGGGCTGCGCATCCTCGCGAACGAGGGGCCCGATCTGCCCTGGGCGATCGCGGCGGATCTGATGCGGCCGCCCGTTTCGGTCCGGCCCGACGACGATCTGCGACTCGCGACCGAGCGGATCGTGACCGAAGGGCTGCGCGAGGTGCCCGTCGTCGACGAGCGCGGTGCCGTCGTCGGTTTTCTCGACGAGAGCGACGTCGCGACGGTCTATCTCAAGGCGGCGGCGAGCACGCGAGAGCGCGTCTGAACTCCGCGAGCCCCCGGCCGAGGAGCAGCGCGGCGGCGACATGGGCGAAGGCCGTCGTCGAGAGCATCGACCAGCGGATGCCGCTCGCGCCGTAGCGCGCTTCGTCGAAGACGTAGTCGGTGAAGAGCGCGATGACGAGAGGGCCGATCGCGAGGCCGATCAGGTTGATCACGAAGAGATAGATCGACGAGATCTGGCCGCGCAGGTTGTTGGGCGTGATCTCCTGGATCGCCGCCGGCGCGACACCGAAGGGCATCGCCGCGAAGAACGCCGCCGGCGCGACCAGCGCCATCGCGAAGGCACCGCTCTCGACCAGCGGGAACGCGATGCCGAACGGCAGCCACGCCATCGCGGCGAGCCAGCCGACGCGGATCTTCGAATCGAGATGGCCGCGCCGCGCGAGCGCATCCGCGAAGACGCCGCCCGCGATCGCGCCGGCCGACGAGCCGACGAATACGATGATCCCGTAGACGAAGCCGAAATCCGCGACGTTCCAGCCATGCACGCGCTGGAACATCGAAGGCAGCCAGGCACTCGCCCCGTAGCTCGAGAACGAGAGCAGCGCGAAGCCGAGATGATGGGTCGCGAGCGCCCGCCAGTTCCGGCGTGCGAAGGCGAACGCGTGCGAGAGCGGCAGGCCGATCGCCGAGGTGCCC
>CAUJGH010000338.1 GCA_963169575.1 Myxococcota bacterium
CACGACGGGGGACGGCACCGGGATCGTTCATCTGGCGCCGGCCTACGGTGAAGACGATTTTCGCGTCTGTCGCCGGGCGGGCATCGATCTCGTCGATCCGCTCGATGCCGAGGCGCGCTTCGTCCCGCCGGTCGTCGACTATCAGGGCCAGGTCTGCAAGGACGCCGACAAGGCGATCATCAAGCGCCTGAAGGACGAGGGCCGCCTCGTCCAGCAATCGACGATCGAGCACAGCTACCCCTTCTGCGAGCGGACCGATACGCCCCTCATCTACCGCGCGATCGACGCCTGGTACGTCAAGGTCGAGGACCTGCGCGCCGACCTCGTCGCCGCGAACGAGACGATCGGCTGGGTGCCCGCCCACATCGGGACGAACCGCTTCGGCAACTGGCTCGCCGAGGCCAATGACTGGAACATCAGCCGCAATCGCTACTGGGGCTCGTGCATCCCCGTCTGGATCAACGTCGAAGATCCGCAGGACACGATCTGCATCGGCTCCCGCGACGAGCTCGAGGCGCTCTCGGGCGTGCGCGTGGACGATCTCCACAAGCACGTCCTCGATCCGATCGTGATCCGCAAGGACGGCAAGACCTATCGCCGCACGCCCGAGGTCCTCGACTGCTGGTTCGAGTCGGGCTCGATGCCCTGGGCGCAGCAGCATTTCCCCTTCGAGCGAGCAGACGAGCTCGAACGGTTCTTCCCGGCGCATTTCATCGCCGAGGGGCTCGACCAGACGCGCGGCTGGTTCTACACGCTGCTCGTCCTCGGCGTCAGCCTGTTCGGCCGGAGCCCGTATCGCAACGTGATCGTGAACGGCCTGATCCTGGCCCGCGACGGCAAGAAGATGTCGAAGCGGCTCAAGAACTATCCCGATCCGAACGAGATGCTCGATCTCTTCGGGGCCGATGCCCTGCGTGCCTACATGATCGATTCGCCGGTCGTGCGCGCGGAGGAGCTGCGCTTCGACGAGTCGGGGCTCAAGGAGATCGTGCGGACGGTCGTGTTGCCGTATTGGAACGTCCTCTCGTTCTTCACGACCTATGCGAGCGTCGATCGCTGGGATCCGCGCGCGGGCCTGGCGCCGCCGGTCGGCGAGCGCGCGGACATCGATCGCTGGATCCTGTCGGTGCTCCAGAGCCTGATCCGCGACGTCAACGTCGAGATGGAGGCCTACCGGCTCTATACGGTCGTGCCGCGGCTCGTCGCGTTCATCGACGATCTGACGAACTGGTACGTCCGCCGCTCGCGCGCCCGCTTCTGGAAATCCGAGGACGACCGCGACAAGCAGGCGGCGTTCGCGACGCTCTACGAGGTCCTGACGACCTTCTCCAAGGTCCTCGCGCCCTTCATGCCCTTCCTGACGGAGACGGTCCATCAACGGCTGGTGCGCGGCGTCGATGCGGACGCGCCCGCGAGCGTGCATTGGTGCGACTACCCACAGGCCCGGGGGAGCATGATCGACGCGGCGCTCGAGCGGCGGATGGCGACGGTGCGCGCGCTCGCGACCCTCGGTCGCCGCGTGCGCGAGGACCACAAGATCAAGGTCCGCCAGCCGCTGCGCGCGATCACCGTCGTCCACCGCGATCCCGCCGTGCGCGCGGACGTGCTGGCCGCGGCGGCGCTCGTCGCCGACGAGCTGAACGTGAAGCAGGTCGTGGCGGAGGCCGACGAGAGCGCGTTCGCGACGGTCGCGGTCAAGCCGAACTTCAAGACGCTCGGCAAGCGCTGCGGTCCGAAGCTGAAGCAGATGGGGCCCGTCCTCGCGGGCTGGGGCTTCGCCGAGGTCGCCCGGCTCGAGGCGGGCGAGGCGATCGAGGACGAAGGCGAGGCGCTGCGGCTCGAGGACGTCGTGTTGCAGCGGACGGCGAAGGCGGATGCCGCGATCGCGACCGACGGCGAATACACCGTCGTGCTCGATACACGACTCGACGACGCGCTGCGGCGCGAGGGTGTGGCGCGCGATGCGGTCAACCTCTTCAATGCGGTGCGCAAGGACAAGGGCTTCGAGGTCTCGGACCGGGTTCGGATCGCCTGGCAATGCGACGATGCCGCCGTCGCCGCATCGCTTCGGGAGCATGCGCCGATGATCGCGCGCGAGGTCCTCGCTGCGGACTTCGGGTCGCTGACTTCGGCTTCCGCCACGGAAGAAGCCGCTCTCTCGGGCGCTACCGTGCGGTATTCGATCGAGCGAGAAGCCTGAGGAGACTCTGCATGCCCCATGTCCGCGTCGAAACCGTCGACGAGATCCGGATCCTCCGCCTCGAGAACGGCAAGGCGAACGCGATTTCGACCGACCTCGCGCGGGCGTTGACGGGGGAGCTCGAGAAGGCCGAGGCCGATGCGCGCGCGATCGTGCTGCTCGGAAGGCCCGGCATGTTCAGCGGCGGATTCGATCTCGCCGTGATGGCGCAGGGAGCGGATGCCGCGCGGGAGATGGTGAAGGCCGGCGGGCTGCTGGCCGCGGCGGTCCTCGACCATCCGAAGCCGATCGTGACGGCCTGCGGCGGGCATGCGATCGCCATGGGCGCGTTCCTCGCGATGGCCGGCGATCATCGGATCGGTGCCCGCGGCGACTTCAAGATCGGTCTCAACGAGACCGCGATCGGCATGACGCTCCCGACCTTCGCATTCGAGCTGACGCGCCTGCGGCTTTCCAAGCGCCATTTCGACCGGGCGGTCGTCCAGTCCGAGATCTACGCGCCGGATGCGGCGGTCGATGCGGGCTTCCTCGATCGCGTCGTCGCACCGGAGGCGCTCGAGGCCGAAGCGATCGCGGCCGCACGCCGTCTGGCGGAGCTCAAGCAGCCCGCCTTCCGCAACAACAAGCGCCAGGCCCATGCCGAGACGATCGAGCGGATCCGATCGACGATCGATGCCAATCTCGAAGCCCTGATGCGCGGTTAGGCGGCTCGCCCGGAGAAGGCCGAGGAGAGAGAGCATGCAGCTGAACGGAATCGCCCACATCCAGCTGACGGTCTCGGATCTGCCGCGCTCGCGCGCTTTCTGGAAGCCGCTCTTCGAGCTCTTCGAGATGAAGATCCTGATCGACAGCGAAACCTATTTCTACGGCATCGGCAGCCGCACGGGCCTCGCGCTCTCGCCGATCGATCCGAAGCATCGCGGCGACGCGTTCGATCAGCGCCGCATCGGCCTCCACCACCTCTGCCTGCGCGCGCGCGAGCGGGCCGACGTCGACGCGATCCACGACGTCGCCGTTCGGCTCGGCGCCCGGATCGTGCATCCGCCACGCGAGGACGGCTTCGCCCCCGGTTACTACTCCGTCCTCTTCGAAGATCCCGACGGTATCCGCGTCGAAGCGAATCACGTTCCCGGACGCGGACATCTCGAGGCGCGTTGACGCGCTGGAGGCGCGATCCCTCTCGAGACGGCCAGACGAGGCCGCGATTCGCCGTTCGCGATTTACGAGCCGAGAGCCGAGAGCCGAGCGCCGCGAGCCCGGCGGAGCCGTTCAGAGCGCCCGCACCTCGACCGGGATCCCGTTCGCGACGTGCGTCCCCGACGGCACGTCGAGGGCGAGTTCGTCCGTCAGGTAGTTCGAGCAGGCGCCCGGCTGCTGCTTCTGGGCGACGGAGAGCCGAACGCCCGGCAGCTGATGGCCATAGCCGTGCGGCAGGCTGACGACGCCGGGCATCATCTCGTCCGACACGACGCATTCGACCTCGATCTCGCCGACGCGCGACGCGACGCGCACGCGCTTGCCGGTCTCGAGCCCCCGCTTCCCGGCGTCGTCGGGATGGATCAGCAGCGTGCAGCGGTTCGGGCCCTTCGCGAGCGCGGGCAGGTTGTGGAGCCACGAGTTCATGTTGCGGATCTGGCGCCGCCCGACGAGCACGAGCCGATCGGCCCGGCTGCGCTCGGCGAGGCCCTGCTCGAGGCGATCGAGGTCGGCGACGACGTAGTCGGGCGCGAGCTGGATGCGCGGGATCGGCAGCGCCGCGGGCAGCCGATTCGCCTCGAGCGGACCGAGATCGAGGCCGTGCTCCGCCGCGCGCAGGCGCGCGAGATTCAGACCTTTCGACGCGTCGTCGAAGCGGTCGCCGTAGGGGCCGACCCGGATGAGCGCCTCGATCATGCGCATCGGGCCGTGGCGATCCTCGAGCTTCGCGAACGCTTCCTCGGGCGTGACGTCCGGGCAGCGAGTCCCGGGACCGACGATCATCGCGAGCAATCCCTTGACCATCAGGTCGTCGACGGCCTCCCAGGGCGCGCCGGCGATCCGCGCACCGAGCTCGACGAGGATGCGCCAATGATCCCGCTGATCCGCCTCGGGCGCGAAGACCGCGGGCGACCAGCGCGCGAAGTTCCGGACGCTCGTCGTCTCGAACAGGAAGTCGTAGTTCTCGTGCTCCATCTGGACCGTCGAAGGCAGAATCAGGTCCGCGTGCCGCGTCGTCTCGTTCAGATAGATGTCGAGAGACACCATGAAGTCGAGCTCGTCCATCGCCGCCGCGAGCCGCTCGCCGTTCGGTGCCGAGAGGACGGGATTGCCCATGACGGTGATGAAGCCGCGCATGCGCGCTTCGCCGGCGCTCGCCGCTTCCATCTCCTCGGCCATCAAGCCGCACGGGATCTGCCCCGTCACCTCGGGGATGCCGCGCGCGACCGTCTTGTAGCGGCCGTACACGAAGGGCTCGGCCGGACGCCCGGGCTCCGAGCGGCCGGTCGCAGGTCGGGGGAAGAGCATGCCGCCCTCGGCATCGAGGCGGCCAGTCAGCACGTTGACGACGTAGACGAGCCAGCTCGCGAGGGTTCCGAACTCCTGGGTGCAGATTCCGATCCGGCCGTACCAGGCGCCCTTCGCCGCGCAGAAATCGCGAACGAGCCGCCGCGTCGTCTCCGGCGCGATGCCCGTCGCCGCCGCGACGCGCTCGGGCGAATAACGCGCGGCGATCTCGCGGACGCGCTCGATGCCGTCGGTGAAGCCCGCGAGGCGGCCGGGTTTCGCGAGGCCTTCGGTAAAGAGGACGTGGCAGACCGAGAGCAGGAAATGGGCGTCGGCGCCGGGCTGGATGAAGAGATGATCGGTCGCGATCTCGGCGGTTTCCGTCCGTCGCGGATCGATCGTGACGACGCGGCCGCCGCGCGAAACGATCGCCTGCAGCCGCTTCTTGATGTTCGGCCCGGACATCAGGCTGCCCTGGGACACGAGCGGGTTGCCGCCCATGCAGACGAAGAAATCCGTCCGCTCGAGATCCGGGATCGGGAACATCCACGGCTCGCCCAGCACGTTGTGGAGCGCCACGTTCTGCGGGAACTGGTCCATCGTGCCGGCGGAGAAGGAGCGTTGGGTTCCGAGCGCGTTGATCAGCGCGGGCAGATAGAGCTGGCCGCCGACGTTGTGGCCCGTCGGATTGCCGATGTAGAAGCCGTTCGCGTTCGCGCCGTGGGCCTCTTTGATCGCGTTCAGGCGGGCGGCGGCGTAGTCGAGGGCCGTCTCCCAGTCGATCTCTTCCCAGGTGCCGTCTTCGCGCTTGCGCAGGGGGCGGCGGAGGCGCTCGGGATCTTCGTAGATCTCCTTCATCGCGTAGGCCTTGGGGCAGAGGTAGCCCTGGCTGCGCTGGTCCTGGGCGTCGCCTTCGATGCGGATCACGCGGCGGGAGACGGGATCGATCTCCACGTCGAGACCGCAGCTGGCTTCGCAGGTCGGGCAGGAGCGGTGGACGATCTGCGTCGATGCAGACGAACCCGATCGGCTGCGGGGCGAGGCCGAAGCGGAAGGCGGAGTCGGCGCGTTCGCGGTCATGTCGGGGTTCCTCGCACGTTGGGGCGGTGGCGGAGGTTCGCAGCCGAGGGCCAGCGCTCGTTGCGGACGAGGCCCTCCTGGACGGCCGACGCGACGAGCCGGCCGTCGCGAGCATAGAAGAGCGCGCGGCCGAGGACCCGCGAGCCCTTGAAGACGGGGCTGTCGTGGACGACGTAGATCCAGTCGTCGATGCGGGGCGGCTCGTGAAACCACATCGCGTGGTCGAGGCTGGCGGACGAGACGCCGGGGCTCATGAGGCGGAAATCGAAAGGATATGCGCCGGCAACGGTGATCAGGAGATCCGAGACGTAGCCGAGAACGGCGGCATGGCGGGCGGGATCGTCCGGCATCGGGCCGCGCGCCCGGAGCCAGGCGCGCAGCTCCGGCGGGCGGGGCGTCGTCGCCGTCATCTCGAGCCCGCCCTCGACGAGGATCTGGACCGGGCCCTGGCCGAACTTCTCGGCGGGCAAGTCGATGCCGCGCGAGCGGAGCGCGCGCAGGATCCCGGCCTCGTACTCCTCGCCCTCGGGCTCGGCGGGAATCTCGACGGGGGCCTCGTGGACGGGGCTCGGCTCGTTCTCGTGGAACGAGGCCATGAAATCGAAGATCGCGGACTCCCCCTGCCGGGCGAGGACGCTGCGCGTATGGAAGCTGCGGCCGTCCCGGACGCGGGCCACTTCGTAGTCGATCGGGACCTCCGGATTCCCGGGGCGCATGAAATAGGCATGCGCGGAATGGAGGGGCCGACCGTCCGCGGTCGCCTGGGCGGCCGTCATCGCCTGCGCGAAGACGAGGCCGCCGAAGATGCGCCCGTTCAGCGCGGGCTCACTGCGGCCGCGGAAGACGTCCGCGCCGGTCGGTTCGAGGTCGAGCAGGGCGAGCAGCGTCTCGAGCGGGCTGCGATCGGAGCGCGTGAAGGTCGGCGACATGGCGCGGGAGAGGTAGCGAACCGGGGGATACTCAGCCGGCCCGCGAGGGGATATTCTCCGGCCGGACGAAACTCCAGAACCGAAACCGTTCGAGATCCGACTCCGCCCGCGCGCGGAGCTGCGAGGAATCCCGCCGATGGCCGATCTGCCGTTCCTGCTCTTCGACGCCGACAACCACTACTACGAGGCGGAGGACGCCTTCACGCGCCACATGGATCCGCGCATGAAGCGCCGCTGCATGAGCTGGGCGCAGCTCGGCAATCGCAAGGAGCTGCTCGTCGCCGGCAAGGTCAACCGCTTCATTCCGAACCCGACCTTCGATCCGGTCGCGCGCCCGGGCTGCCTCGACGACTACTACCGCGGCATC
>CAUJGH010000339.1 GCA_963169575.1 Myxococcota bacterium
GACGTCGAGGCCGTGCGGGCCGAGGGCGACGCCGAGGCCCATCGCGGAGGGCGTTTGTTCGCTCTCGGTCAGGTAGAGGGTCAAGTCGCCAGCGATTTCTCCGGAGACGAGCGGAACGGTGCCGGTATAGGGCGAGCGCCAGCGCGGGCGATGACGGACGACGTTGAGCGTGCCGAGCCCGACCGCGCGTGCGACGTTCGGGCTGCCGTCCTCGCGCACGAGATCCGTCAGCGGCCGCTGGATCGTGCCGCGAACGCGCGCGCGCGAATCGGCGATGGCGGTCAGGCTTCCGAGCGGGCCATCGCCCCGGAACTGGACCTGCACCGACTCGACGTTCGCGTCGTCGGCGTCGTCCGCGGCGCTGCCGACCGCGATCAGCAGCGCGCCCATCATCGCGCGCCCGAGCGCGTTGGCGGCGGTCGGCCCGTATTCGCGCAGCGAGAGCGCTTCGGCGACGAGCTCGCTCGCGATGATCGTCTTGACCGCGATCGTGCCCGACTCCGAGATCGTTCGGACGAGCACGTCGGGGCGCGCCGTCGCGCGGGGCAGGATGCGCGGGGGCTCGCTCCCGCTCAATGCCGCGTCTCCCGGCGCTCCCAGCGCTCGAAGGCGAAGGCATGGGGATGGCGCTCGTCGGCCGCCCGGGCATCGCGTGCGGTGCAGGTCCAGATCGCGGGATCGAGCTCGGGGAACCAGGTATCGCCTTCGGGCTCGGCTTCGACGCGGGTCAGGTAGACGCAGTCCGCGAAGGTGAGCCCCTCGCGGTAGAGCCCTTCGCCGCCGGCGATGAAGCATTCGGCGTGGCCGTGAGCGCGCGCCCATTCGATCGCGCTCGGCAGATCGGTGAAGAATTCGACGCCGCCTTCGCTCGCGCGGGGCGTTCGGCTGACGACGAGGTTCTTGCGATCCGGCAGTGCGCGGCCGATTTCGTCGAAGGTCTTGCGACCGATCACGATGCAATGGCCGGAGGTGAGTCGCCGGAAGAAGCGCTGGTCGTCGGGCAGACGCCAGGGGATGCCGCCGCGATGCCCGATGACCCCGTTGCGGGCCGCCGCGACGACGAGCGAGATGCGCATCGCGTCGCGCTAGACCGCGATCGGCGCCGCGATCCGCGGATGCGGATCGTAGCCTTCGAGGCGGAAGTCTTCGGGCGTGAACTCGAACAGGGATTTCACGGCGGGGTTGATGATCATGTGCGGCAGCGGGCGCGGCTCGCGCCCGAGCTGCAGGCGCGCCTGCTCGAAATGGTTGTGGTAGACGTGGGTATCGCCGAGCGAGAAGACGAGCTCGCCCGGCGCGAGATCGGTCACCTGCGCCATCATCATCGTCAGCAGCGCGTAGGAAGCGATGTTGAACGGAAGGCCGAGGAAGACGTCGACGCTGCGCATCGTGACGAGGCAATGCAGCCGGTCACGCTGGACGTTGAACTGGGCCAGCAGATGGCAGGGCGGCAGCTTCATCGCCTCGAGGTCGCCGACGTTCCAGGCGCTCATCAGCAGGCGCCGCGAATCGCGGTCGCTCCGGATCTGTTCGACGAGCCGCGCGAGCTGATCGATCTCGACCGGCGGCGCGCCCGGCGCCGATCCGCGGGGCGGAGCCGCCCGCCAACGGCGCCACTGCGCGCCGTAGATGGGGCCGAGCTCACCGTCGGCGGCGGCCCATTCGTCCCAGATCGTGACGCCCGCCGCCTGGAGCGTCTTCGCGTTCGTGTCGCCGGCGACGAACCAGAGCAGCTCGTGGATGATGCTCTTGGTATGCAGGCGCTTGGTCGTGAGGAGCGGAAAGCCGGCGCCGGACTGCGAGCCGTCGAGCGCGAATCGGAGCTGGCGGCCGAAGACGCTGCGGGTTCCGGTGCCGGTCCGGTCGCCCTTGTCGACGCCGTTCTCGAGCACGTCGTTCAGGAGTTCGAGATAGGACTTCATCGCGCCGCCACTCTATCACACGCCGCACGGGCCGATCGCTCAGCCGCCCGTCCCCTCGATCAGGTTGCGAAGGACGCCGAGCCCACCGACCCAGGTCCCGATCATGCTGCCGAGGGTCGTCAACGCGAATACGAGGAAGATGCGCATGAGACGACTCTTCCACCAGCGCTTCGGGACCGCGAGATCGTCGCCGACCGTCGCGAAATCCGAGACCAGCGGCGGCTGCGCCCAGAGCTGCGCGAACGCCGCGACATAGCCCGCGCCGATCAGCGGCGACAGGCTCGTGAACGGGGACGACAACGCGCCGGCCGCGATCGCCATGGGATGGGCGAGCGCGATCGTCGCGCCGATCCCGCTCGGAATCGCGTTCGCGAGGAACCAGATCAATACGTTCTCGCCGGCCGCCTCGGGCCCCTGCGCGATCGCGATCCAGGCGATCGATCCGACGATGACGGCGGGGATCGACCAGCCCGCGATCTTCCAGGCGACGGACTCGGCGGGAATCGCCTCGATCTCTTCGAGGTCCGCCCGTTCGCCGCGCTCGAGCCGCCCCTTCATGCCCTCGACATGACCGGCGCCGACGACCGCGACGACACGGCGGCCCTCGGCCTCGAGGATCTTGTGGGCGAGATAGGCGTCGCGCTCGTCGATCAGGACGCGCTTGAGATCGGGCATCAATCGGCCCAGCTCGTTCATCACCTCGGAGACGACGTCCTGGTTGCGCAGGCGCGCGAGCTCGTCCTCGCTGACGTCCGGGCTCTCGACGACGCTCGAAGCGAGCTCCGCGAGCAGGGCCACGCGCTGCCACCACGAGATCGATCGCCAGGCCCGCCGCAGCGTGATCCGGACCTCGCGGTCGCAGAGCGAGATCGGGATGCCGAGGCGGTCGGCGACGCGGGCCGCCTCGAGCAGCTCGCTGCCGGGCGCGACGCCGAGCTTCAAGCCGAGCCGCCGCTGGTACGAGGCGAGGATCAGGTTGAGCATCAGCGTCGCGATCTGCTTCCTGCGCATGACCTCGCGCAGATCCTGCTCGGCGAAGCGCTTCTCCTGGGAGAGCGCCTCGTAGCGGCCGGCATCGAGCTCGATGCAGACGACGTCGGGCCGCTCGCGCTCGATCACCGCGCGCACCAGGTCGACCGAGCGTTGGGAGACGTGGGCCGTCCCGACGAGCCAGATCTCGCGATCCCCGACGCGCACGAGATGGACGTCGTCCTGCGCATCGTCCGCGCTCGAGTTGGGCGCGGGAGTCTCGTCGGGGCTCATCGTCTCTCCGCCGGCTGCGACGGGCGAGGCCCGGGCCGGAGCGGGAGAATGCTTCCGCTCGCGGCGAGCGGCAAGCGCGGCGCGCAGCGCCAACCGGGGCGCGCGGGCGCCGACGGATCG
>CAUJGH010000340.1 GCA_963169575.1 Myxococcota bacterium
AGGCCCCCCGCGAACCTGCGTCGAGGCGGATGCGCCCGATCCATTCGTTCGCGAATTGCCGCGCGACGCGGCCGGAGCGGCCGCCCCGTTCGAGGGCGTGACGCAGCGCCGCCTCCCGGGCGGCGTCGTCGAGATCGCTGACGCCCTCTTTCGCGAGCCAGTGGGACACGATCTCGAGATAGGTCTCCTGGTCGCACGGGTAGAAGCCCAGAACGAGACCGAAGCGATCGGCGAGTGCGAGCTTCTCCTCCAGCGATTCGCCGAGATGCAGCTCACCCGACGCGTCGAGCCGCGCTTCGCGGTTCTCGGCCATCGTCTCGGGGAGCAGATGCCTGCGATTGCTCGTCACGACGACGCAGACGCGCGCCGGCCTCGCCTCCACACCCCCTTCGAGCGAAGCCTTCAGCTCCCGGAATCCGAGCTCGCTCGTACCGAAGGAGAGATCGTCGCAGAAGACGAGGAAGGCATGGCGATCGGGGGCGGAGCGCGTGATGCGATGAAGCGCCGCCAACAGCTCGGGGAGGGCGGCGAGGTCGTTCCGGTCGACCTCGATGAGGCGGAGTCCATGCTGCGCGTGACGCGTCAGCAGCCCGCGGACGGCGGAGGATTTGCCGGTTCCACGGGAGCCGTGGAGCAGGACGTCGTTGAAGGGCAGCCCGGCGAGCAGCTGACGCGTGTTCCGATCGAGCGCTTCGATCGCCGGAGCGACGCCGATCAGATCCTCGAGGTCGAAGCGGGCGACCGATTCGATCGCCTCGAGGCGGCCGAGACCGCGGCCCACCCGCCATCGGAACGCCTCGTGTGATGCGAGCTCCTCGGGCCCCGGCGCGCGCCCGGCACAGGCCGAGAGCACGCGGCCGAATCCTTCGAGGAGCGGATCGAGACGGGCGAGCAGACGGTCGACGACGTCGGACATGCGGAGGCCATTGTAGACTCTTTCGATGCCGAAAGACGAAGCGCGGAGGGCATCGGCCGCGATCGGACTCTGCGCCGATTGTCGCCATCACCGCTTGCAGACGAGCCGCCGCGGAAGCGTCTTCCATCGCTGCGACCTCTCGGAGCGGGAGCCCGAATTCCCGCGCTATCCGCCGCTTCCCGTGCGGCGCTGCCCGGGTCACGAGGTCGAAGAAGGGGCGGGAACCCGCGATCCAGAGGAAGGCGCCGGGCCGCGCTGATCGCTCAGCGCTCGCCGGCGGGCGGCGGGATCAACGCGAACATCGCCTCGAGAAAGCGATAGGTGAGTCCCCAGACGAAATGACGGCCCGGATCGCCGACGACGATCGCGGGAAACGAGCGGTCCTGAAGCTCCCGGAGGGTATGCGTCGTGCGGCGCGACGCGTTGCGGAGCTCCGCGACGGGAAACCAGAACGCCGAACGCACCTCCTCTAGATCGAGGGCGAGCGACTGATCTTCGGCGAGGTGGAAGGCGTGGGCCGAGACGATCATCGGCTTCGGCGCGCCGGAGCGCCCTGCCAGATCGCAGAGATGGCCGAGATACTCGGCCCGGGAGAGCTCGAGACCGACCTCTTCTCGCGTCTCGCGGCACGCCGCCGCCCTCGGCGAGACGTCGCCCGGCTCGAGTCGACCGCCTGGGAACGCCATGTGTCCGGACCATGGATCGCCCGGGCGCATCGCGCGCTCGATGAAGAGCACCTCCGCCCCGGCTCCCGCGTCGCGCAGGATCATCGCGACGGCGGCGTAGGCGGGCTCCGCAGCCGCCTGTCGGGGAGCCGCACGCTGCGCCAGGCCGGAACGAAAGAGATCGATCTTCACGATTCCCGAGCTTAGCGGCCCGATCGGCGGTCCGGGGCGCGCGCTCGCGGCGACCGATGCGCGCCGCTGCTAGTCTGCCCGATCCCATGGAACTCACGCGCGATACCCGCCCCGATGCCCGGCGTCTCCTCCAGCTCGCCCGCGAGGATCGCCGCGCTGCCGAACGGGCGCTGGCCGAGCTCTCGCCCGAGCGCCAGGCCGAGCTCGTGCTCGATACGTCGCTTCCGATCCGCCGGCAGCTGATCGAGCTGCTGCCGGATCCCGAGGCGGTGATCCCGCTGCTGCCGGAAGCCGAGCTCTGTTACACCTGCCGGACGATCGGACTCGAGGATGCGAGCTGGCTGCTCGCGCTCGCGACGAACGAACAGATCGTCGCCTGCTTCGATCTCGACGTCTGGCGAGGCCTGCGCCTCGATCTCACCCGCCTCGATGTCTGGTTCGCCGCGCTCGCCGAGGCCGACGACGAGACGCTCGCGCGCGCGGCGCAGTCGATCGATGCCGAGCTGCTGGTGCTCTATCTGCGTGAACACGTCGAAGTGTTCGTGAAGCCCGGCCCCCAGCAAGATCCCGACTGGACGCCGCCCGACCAATCCCAGACGCTCGAAGGCCAGTTCTATTTCGTCGCACGCAATCCCGCGGACGACATCGGACCGCTCGTGCAGCTGCTGCACGCGCTGTTCCAGGCCGACTACTGGCTCTATTTCCGGGCGATCCAGGGCGTCGTCGAAGAGCTCGTTCCGGAAATGGAGGAGTGGGCGCTGCGCTGGCGGACCGGACGTCTCGAGGATCTCGGCTTCCCGAGCTGGGACTCCGCGATGCGGATCTATGGATTCCTGCGGCCCGACAAGCTCGCCGAGCTGCCGAGCGAGGCGCCCGTCCTCGATCTGGAAGGCTTCGGACTCCCCGCCTGGACGTCGACCCTGCCCGCGGCGAAGGCCGGGGAGCGGGCGCTCTTCCGGGCAATCCGGGAGCTCGCGGCCGAGGAGCGCGGCGGCGTCTTTCATGCCTTGATCGCCCTCGCGAATCACATCGCCGTGGCCGATCGGATGGCGCTCGGCGACCCCGAGTCGCTCCCGCGCGCGCTCGAGAAGGCCACCCATCACGCGAGCGAAGGACTCGAGCGGCTCGCGCTCGAACACGATCTGCCGCTCGAGGAAATCCTGCGCCGGGCACCGCTCGAACGATTGTTCCGGGTCGGCGTGAATCTCGATCGAAGCTCGGCGCTCCCGGATCCGATCGACGCGGACGAGCGAATCGAAGGCGACGACGAAGTCGATCCCGACGCCTGATTCGTCCGCACCGCGCGGTCCGATGGCGGTCCGGAGCAGGTCCGAATGCAGGTCCAAATGCAGGTCCGAATGCAGAGAGGCCCGCCAGCGTCATGCTGGCGGGCCTCGTCAGGTCGGATCCGCCGCGGCGCGGGGATCCTTCCTTCGCAAGGCTTCGACTAGAGGTCGACGGCCTTCAGGGTCTTGCGCTTGTTGCCCATCGCGCGCTCTTCCGCGCCCTTGATCAGGGTCCGCACCGTGGCGTCGAGGGCTCCGTAGAACTCGCTGCCGACGTTGCACTTCTTGGTCGCCGCCTTGACGCGCGACTTCGAAATGATCAGATCGCCCGTCTTCGCCTTCTTCGCCGATCCCGCCGCCTTCTTCTTCTTGGCTGCCATCGCTGGCGTCCTCCCTCTCGGAAGCTCTTCGAGAGCTCCTCAATCTGCATCGCTCAATCTGGATCCCTTGACCGGATCGATTGATTCAGATCGCCCGCCGAACACCGAACCCGAAACATCGAATTCGGGCGTTTCGCGGGCCCCCCATGGCTAATTCAGCAGGTCGTACCCCTGCTCGAACGGCGCGATCATAAACGTTTCGGTCCGCGTGTCAATCAAAAATGGGCTCATTTTGGCCTGTAACGGGCGAACTCGCGGGTTTAGACCTCGGGCGGCGCGGCGTGATGGCGACGCGAGGTGGGCGGGGAGGCGGGATTCCGTATCCTGCCGCGCGCTGGAGATGGCCGAAATCGGGCCTTCCAGCTCGTTTTGGACCCGATTCCTTCAAGCCGCCCTGCCGCCGCTCACGGGTCGCGGACCGGACCCGATGCCTCGAATGCACCTCGCTTCACCCCGATCAGAGCACTTCGAAACGCACGACGGCGTTCGGCTGCACGTTCTCGTCTGGGCCGTAGATCCGGACCTCGGCGCTCGCGCCGAGACGCGATCGCCGATCGTGCTGCTGCACGGCGGCGGCGCCAATGCCCATTGGTGGGACCACGTCGCGAACCGCCTCGCCGCCCGAAATGCCGTCTACGCCCTCGACTTCCGGGGTCACGGCGATTCGCAATACCCGGCCATCCGCCGCGTCGGCGCCTTCGGCGACGATCTCGAAGGGCTCGCCGCCTGGCTCGCTCGCGACGACCTGGTCCTGATCGGCCATTCCCTCGGCGCCGCCGTCGCCCTCGACCATGCGAGCCGCCATGCCGCGACGCGCGCGATCGTGCTCGTCGATCTCGCGCGCGGTGGCGCGCCCGCGACCGGACGCCGCGCCCGCCTCGCGCTCTCGCTCCGGCGCACCTATCGCACGCGGGCCGAGGCGATCGAACGATTCCGATTCCTGCCGGAATCGAGCCATGCGAGCGAGTCCCTGCGCGCCGCGATCGGCGCACAGTCGGTGCGCGAGGAGCCGGATGGACGATTCGGATACAAGTTCGATCCCGGATGGTTCGCCCTGCCCCCGAAGCCCCGACCCGACCTCGCTCGCATCGGATGCCCGACGCTGCTCGTGCGCGGCAGCGAGAGCACGCTGCTCACACCCGAGGCCGCCCGAAGCTTCGCGGACGAGGTGAAGCAAGCTCGCCTCGTCGAGGTTCCCGATGCTGGACATCACGTCCTGGTCGACCAACCCGAGCGCCTGCTCGTCTGCATCGAGGACTTCCTGGCCGGATCGGCTCCGGTGCCGGTCGTCGCCCTTCCCGAACCGGTGCCCGTCACTCCTCCGGCCGACGAGCCCGGTCCGGCCTAGCACACGTCGGCAATCGAGCCCTCAAGTCCTCGCCGCGAAGGGCGATGGAGGCTCATCGCCGAACGCGCCCAGACGGCGGCGCCGAGGTCGGAGGGCTCCGCAATGGTCTCGAACATCGACTCCACCCGGCTCGGGTGGCCGTCCGAAACGCATGTCGGGACCGGGTCGACGGTAGCCGTAGAGGCGCGGCCGCGACCTCCCGCGATCGACGATGGCGACGTCCGTCTATCGCTCTCCGAGACTGCGAGGCGTCTCTCGGGCGCTTCGATCTCCGCCGGCGAGACCGCTTCGCGGCGGCTCCCGCCGGAGCCGGCTCGTCTCGACGAACCGGCTCCGAGCGCACGCTCGGCGATCCGCGAGGCTGCGGGTGACGAGCCCGACGAGATCGCCCGGGCGGGCCGCGACCGCGACGGGTCGACCGGCTCCCGCGCCGCCTATCATGCCCCGGCGCCGCGCGAGGTCGGAAGGCGGCTCAGCATTCGCGTCTGACGCGTGCCCGGGCGGCGCAGCAGGGGTGTTTCCCCGAGCGCTCCTCCCGAAGACCTCCGAGCTGCCAGGAAGATCTGAAGTCGGGCCCCATCCTCGCCCGATGGAGCGAAGAGAACCGGTTCCGGCCGGTCGACTCCTCCGTCCCCTCGAACGAGCAGGGTCAGCCCGAACCGCCATGTTCGACCAGCCGATCGCCGACTTCATGAATCGCCGAGCCCTGTCGGGCGAACCCGGGACGCCGCTCTCCGAGGTCGTCCAGCGCATGTCCGAGAGCATGCAGAGCGCCTTCGTCGTCTGCGAGGCGGGCGTACCGGTCGGCTTGATCACCGAACGGGACGTCATCGTCGTCCTCGCCCGCATCTTCGAGGGAGTCGACCATGCGGGGACGTGCGCCGGCGACGTGATGACCGCCCCGGTGCATACGCTGATCGAGTCCGCGCCGATGGGCGAGGTCGTCCGCATCATGAAGGAGCGCGGCTTCCGGCGCGTCCCGATCGTCGACGACGAAAATCGGCTCGCCGGCATCCTGAACATCACCGAGCTCCAGAGCGCGACGAACGCCGCCCTCGAGAAGCGCGGCCGCGACCTCGAAGACGCCGTCCTCGCGCGCACCACGGAGCTGCAGGCCGCGAACGCCCGGCTCGAGGAGCTCACGCGCCAGGACGGTCTGACCGGCCTGCTCAACCGCCGCGCCATGACGGAGCGGATCGACGAGCTCCATGCGATCGCTCGCCGCCACGGCCATCCCTATGCGGTGATCCTGCTCGACATCGATCATTTCAAGCTCTACAACGACACCCAGGGCCACCCGGCCGGGGACGGCGTCATCCGGCGCGTCGGCAACTGCTTTCGCGACGCGATCCGGACCTCCGACTCGGTCTACCGCTACGGCGGAGAGGAGTTCCTGATCCTGCTGCCGGAGACCGAGGCGAGCGGCGCGGCACTCGTCACCGAACGCATCCGGTCGGCGATCGCGGCCCGCGCGATCGCACATCCGGCGTCTCCCACGAGCGCACACGTCACGGTGTCCCTGGGTTACACCGACGTCGCCACCCGTGAAACCGCCGAGAAGATCTCCTGGCAGGACGTCGTCCAGCGGGCGGACGAGGCGCTCTATCGCTCGAAACAGGCCGGCCGGAACCGCGCGACGCGCTGGATCGAGGGCGCCTAGCGCTCGCCTCATACACCTCGGATGGATCGGCATTGCGCCCTGCCCCGACCCGACGCATGCTGCCGATCGGGGGTACCCGCCGCTTGATCACGGTAACTCTCGCAGCGACGATCGATGCGACGGGCGAACGCGTCTGGCGCGCCATCAACGACCCCTCGCAGCGACCGATCTGGGACGACCGGATCCTGGGTACGATCGAGCCGGCTCGCAGCGAAGCGACGCGGCGCAGATCGATGCGCGTTCCCGTCGCACCGCCGCACGGCCCGCCGATCCGCACGACTCGCTGGCGCTTTCTCTGGGCGGGCATTCCGCTCGTGCTGGTCGACGAGATCCAGCGGATCGAGGGCCGCGAGCGTTCGTTCGGCCGCTTCTCGATCGGCTCGATGCGCTTCGATCAGACCCTCATGATTTCG
>CAUJGH010000341.1 GCA_963169575.1 Myxococcota bacterium
CTGCCCGGCGCGGATCGGCGGCGACTTCGCTTCGCTCGCGGCGGTCTTCGAATGCTGGCTCCCGGCGCTCGATGCGCGCGCGCCGATCGAAGCGGCGCTCGCGCCCCATGCCGGGGCGCTCTGGGGCTACCTCGTCACCGAGTCGACCCTCGCGCCCTGTCCCCATGCGGTCGCCGAGGGCGGCCGCGTCCCCGGCGTCACGCAGTGGGGCATCAACGACAAGCCCGCCGCGGTCGCGCTCGACGATTTCTACCGCGAGTGGGCGGTGCATTCGAAGCTCTCCTTCGATCTGCATCCGACGCGCCAATCGTACATCCGCAATGCGGTGGCGCGGCGGCTGACGCCGGCGGCGCCGGGCTATCTCGGCATCGTGCTCGAGCGTTTCCCGTCGCTCGACGACTTCACGGACGAGTCGATCTACTTCGGCGACCGCGCGGTCGTGAAGAAGATGTTCGAGCACGTCCCGGCGTTCTACGACTTCAAGACGGCGATCACGGGCGGGATGAGCGAGTACCGCTGGGCGTGATGGCCCGCCGCCGAAGGGCGAACAACGCGGGGCATCCGGCCGCGAGCAGGAGCGAGATCGACGGCTCGGGGACGTAGGTGCGGAATCCGAGATCTCCGAGGCCGTCGAAGAGCTTCCAGCTCGGCGGCTCGAAGGGCGGATCGCAGGGCGGTCCGCCGGTACAGAAGACGATGCCGCCGGGCTCGTAACGGAAGGCCTGACCGCTCGCATAGCGCCCCGGATTGCCGAACCAGGCGATTCCGCCGGCGCCGGACGTCCCCCCGGAATCCTTCTGCAGCACCAGCGCGTATCGATCGCCGGAGACGATGGGCAGCGGCTCGTCGAGGTCGATCCAGACGAACGCCGGCCCGGTTCCCCCGGCCGACGAGCTCGGCAAGGCAGCGACGGGAAGGCTACCGGTCGCGAGGGGCACGACTTCCGGCGCAAGCGGCGGCGCATCGCCGTCGAGGGCATGGATCGACAGCAGGAGATTGCCCGCCGGATTCAGCTGGGAGACGAACACTTCGACCGACTCGAGCTCGCCGGAGAGCGCGGCCGTGAACGTCTGCGCCGCGGGGCGTTCGTTGAACTGCGTGAAGCCGCTCTCGAACGGGCTCTCCTGATCGAGCAGCAGCTGGGCCGACGCGGTCGCGACGGGACCGAGCGACGCCAGCCCGGCGATCGCAGCGGAGACGAAGCCGCGAAGGAAGGATTGGGAACGAGGCGCGCGCATGCTGGCCTCCTGCAGACGCAGACTAGCATCGGCCGACTCGCTGCTACAGATCGATCAGTCGGACTTGCCGGGCGGCTGCCAGCCTTTGTGTCTTCCGGCCACAGGCAGGCCGGCGTCCCATTCAGGCTCGGGCCCGAGCTCTTCGGCGAGCCAGTCGATCATCGCGCGGACCTTCGGCGAGAGATGCCGATTCTCCGGATAGACGACGAACGCCGACGTCCCGGGATGCATGAAGTCGAGCAGCAGCGGGACGAGCCGGCCCTCGCGCACGTCCTGCCCGCAGAGATAGGTCGGCAGCGTGACGAGCCCGAGCCCCGCAAGACCCGCGACGCGCAGGGCCTCGCCGTTGTCGAAGGTCAGCCGCCCGCTGACCGCGATCTCCTCGCCCGTCCGGAAGCGCCAGAGCTCGCTCGCCCCGCGATAGGTCAGGCATTCGTGGTCGGCGACGTCCTGCGGCGTCTGCGGGGTGCCATGACGTTCGAGGTACTCCGGCGACGCACACAACAGGCCGCGGATCGGACAGAGACGGCGGATGACGTACGAGCCCTCACGCGGGCGCCGGATCCGGATCGCGAGGTCGATGCGCTCGTAGAAGAGATCGACGACCCGGTCCGTCGCCTCGACCTCGACCTTCAGCGCGGGGTGCCGCTCCAGAAAGCGCGGGATCCGCGGCGCGATCTGGAGGACGCCGAACGACATGGGAACGGTCACCCGGAGCGAACCGTGGGGCTCGGCCTGGAGCTGATGGATCGAGCGCTCGGCGTCCTCGGCCTCCTCGACGACCCGCCGGCAGCGCTCGTAGAAGACCTCGCCCATCTCGGTCAGGCTCATGCGGCGGGTCGTGCGGACCAGCAGCTGGGCGCCGAGGCGCTCCTCGAGGGCGGCCAGCTCGCGGCTGATCGAGGCCTTCGAGACGCCGAGGCGCTGGGCGGTCGTCGTGAAGCTGCCGGATTCGACCAGATGGGTGAAGACGACCATGGCGGAGACGGCGGGGAAGTTCGGATTGTTGCTCATATGGAACGATCATATCCATAAACCGATATTGTGGAATCGGCCGCGCCGCCCGAATTTACACCCGCGCGCCCCTGCAAGGGGCATCCGTGGTGAACCAGCAACTCTTCCTTCTTCTTCTCTTGAGCAGCGTCATCGGGGCGGTGGGCTGCGCGGCGCGGGCCCCGGCGAGTTCGCCGGTCCCGCTCGTCTCGCCGGCCGCGAGCTTGTCGGCAACCCGGGCCGGTGGGGCCGCCCTGGCGGCGGAGCGGATCGGATCCGCAGAGCCCGTCTTCGCGACGATCGAGGAGGCCGTCCAGGGCGCCTTCGACGCGGCGGAAGTCCGGTCTGGGCCGGCCGATCGCGACCGCCTGCAGATCGGCACGATCCGGCGGATCGCGGGCGGCTTCGTCTGGACGGAGCCGGTTCGCTCGCGGGGCACGGTCAGCGGGAGCGCGCCGATGCGGGCCCGCCTGCGCCTCGGTCCCGAGGACGTCGCCGTCTACAGCGTGCACCCGCGCTCTGGGCAGGCCGATGTCGATCGCCTGAACGAGTCGGTCGGCGCCGGCGAGCGGCGCCTGGTCGACGAGCAGGATCCGCTCCACCGACCGCTCTTCGTCTGCACCCCGTCGCGCCGGATCCTGCGTTATGCGGGGCCGGAGGCGGAGCGGGCGGAGGCGCTCGAGGTCGTACGCGCGGACTGATCGCGCGGATCAGGACGAGATCGCCGTCTCCTTCAGGACCGGTTCGGTCCGGGACGCGGCTGGGCCCCTCGAACGAGAGCCGGTGCGGGGCGCGGGCTCGATCCGCGCGGCCGGTTCCTCCGCCGACCGCGCGGGCTCGATCCGTGCGGTCGGTTCCTCCGCCGACCGCGCGGCCGCCCCCGCATCCGGCTGCTCCGAGCTCGCCGTCCGGCGCGCCATGAAACGCGAGACGGCGGCCTTGCGAAGCGATTCGAACGCGGCGCGGACGTCCGCCGTCAGATCCTCGAGATTGGGGATCAGCTGGTGGTCCGCGTTGAAGCCCCAGCAGAGCTTGCCCTCGTAGCTGAAGAGCGCGATCCCGAGACCGCAGCCCGGGATCAACGGGACGATCGGATACATCCCGAGCAGCCGCGCCCCGACCGAATACAGCGGGAATTGCGGGCCGGGCACGTTCGTCACGATCGTGTTGACCTGTCCCTGGACCAGCCCGACCCCGCGCTTCAGCAGCCCGACCGGCAGGAACTCCGCCGCCTTCATGACGGTGTCGAGGGCGAGCGCCGAATTCGACTGCTTGCGCTCCGCGGTCTGGGCGCGGATCGCGTCGACTTGATCGAGGGGATCCTTCTTCTCGAGGGGCAGGCGGATGATCCAGCTCGAGACGTGGTTGCCCATCTGGTGTTCGTGCTCGGCGCTGCGGGTGTTGACCGGGATCGAGACCCGGAACTCGAGGCTCGCCGCGTCGACCCGCCGCCGGAAGAGATAGCGGCGAATCGCCTCGGTCACGGTCGCGAGGACCACATCGTTGATCGTGCACCGCAGCGCTGCGCGCAGCTCGCGCACGTCGTCGAGGGGCATCGTCAGCCAGTCGATGCGGCGATTCGGGCTGAGCTCGCCGTTGATCGGGGATTCCGAGGCCGGTTGGAAGGCGAGGCCCGCCAGCTCGGCGAGGGCGCGCGCGCGGGCGGAGAGATCGACGAGCATTGCGTCGCGCTCTTCGCCGACCAGGCGCTGGGCGACGCGCAGGACCTCTCGCGGCGCGGCGAGCGCTTCGCGCAGGCGGTCCGAGACCAGCTCGATCCCGGTCGGCGCCGGCCGCGGATAGTAGGGCAGGGGCCCCTTCTCCTCGTACTCCGGGGAGGGCGAGAAGAGGATCGTCGAGAGGTCGGCGCCGGCGGCGCCGTCGATCATGCAGTGGTGGATCTTGTTGAGGATCGCGACCTGCTCGCCCTTCTCGAGCCCCTCGATGACCCAGATCTCCCAGAGCGGCCGTTGGCGATCGAGCCGGCGGGAGAAGATGCGGCCGGCGATCTCGCGCAGCTGGTCGCGGGTCCCCGGCGCGGGCAGCGCGATGTGTCGGATGTGGTAGCCGAGATCGAAATGGCGATCGTCGACCCAGGTCGGCCAGTTCTCGACGGGGATCCAGGCGAGCTTCTGGCGGTAGCGGGGAATCCAGTGGAGGATCGCGTCGATCGCTCCCTGGAAGCCGGCGATGTCGATCCCGCCATCGGGTTTGCGGAGCGCCTTCGCTTCGAGGATGCCGATCGCGCTGACGTGCATCGGCGCGTTCTCGTTCTCGGCGAGCAGGAAGCTGTAGTCCTGGGCGGAGAGTCGTTCGTAGGCATAGCGGGGCATGGGCTGGCCTCCCGCAGAATGCAGGAGCAAGACTCGTGCCCGCCTGGGCAGACCGCTGCTCGGGCGCGCGCACTCCGCCGCGGACCGCTTGCCCGGGGCGAGGGCGCTCGCTGCCGGATTTCAGGGCGCCTCGCTTCCGATCGCGATCCGCCAGGGCGCGGCGACGAGCAGATCGAAGCTGTCTCCGATGTGCGTGGGCGCGAAGAGCAGGCAGAAGGGCGTCGAGACGAGCCAGAAGGCCCCGCCGAAGACGCTGCCGAGCACGGCGATGGGCATGGGGCCCGGCGCCGCGTCCTGGCGGCCCTGTTCATCGGCCGATGCGAGGCCGGGCGAGGCCATACAGAGAGAGACGATGACGGCCAGGGCGGCCCATCGGACGATTCGCTTCTTCGTTCTGTTCGACATCTTCGGCTTCTCCGCAGGCGCAGGGGCTTCGATCGAATGGCGCCGATGCGCGAGGCATCATGGGCCGGGCGCCCCGAAAAGGGAAGCAAAAAGGGCGGCGCCGATCGTGCGAGCGCGGCGCCCGGGGCAGGGGCGTCCCCGACGACCGGCGGGGAGCGGAACTAGCAAGCCGGCGCCGGATCGATTGGCGCCTCCGAGGCCCCCGCCTACAATCCGGCGGCGCCGAAGCTCGGTGCTGCGAATTCTGGATCGGAGGAGGCGCAGTCCCCGTGAGCGACGATCTCGAGGCCCCGGCCCGCAACGCCCGCGCCCGACATCTCGTCCTGACGGCGCTCTTCCTCTCGGGCGTCGCCTCGATCCTCAATCAGGTCCTCTGGCAGCGCGCGCTGAAGCTCTTCCTCGGCGGCAGCGAGTCGATCAGCGCGATGATCGTCGTGCTGGTCTTCATGCTGGGCCTCGGGATCGGTTCGGGCATCGTCGGGGCGCGATCGGATCGAATCCGCGACCCGCTTCGGGGATTCGGGCTCGTCGAGCTCGCGCTCTTCGCCGTCAACGCGGCGATCGCTCTGCTGCTCTCGCTCGATCTCGGCGAAAGCCTCTTCACCGCCCAGCGGCTCGCCCTCTCGGCGAACGTTCCGCTCCGGCTCGTCTACGCGCTCGGGGCCCTCGTCCTGCTGCTGCCGCCGACGATCCTGATGGGCGCGACGTTGCCCCTCGCGGCGGAGGCCTGCCAACGCCAGCTCGGTGCGACCGAGTCGAAGTTGATCACGGTCCTGCTCGCCTTGAATACCGTCGGCGCCTGCGTCGGTGCCATCGGAAGCAGCTTCTATCTGCTGCCGTATTTCGGGCAGCGCATCGCGCTCGGGACGGCGGCGCTCTTCAATCTCGCGGCGGGCGCCCTCGTCCTCGCGCTCGCGTTCGCCCGTCGCGGGAAGCGATCCGGCCCCGAGGCCGGCGCGCCGGCCGGGGTCGCCCCCGGCAGCGGGCCGGCTGCCGCAGCGCGCCCCATCGCTTCGCATGCGCCGCGCCGTCCGCTCTCGCGCGAGGAGTCGCTCGGCTTCGTCCTCGGCTTTCTCTCGCTCGGGTACGAGATGTATCTGCTGCGCCTCGTCTCGCTCGCCCACGAGCCGCGCCCCTACACCTTCGCGTTCACCCTGCTCTTTTTCCTGCTCTTCTGGACCCTCGGCGTCTGGCTCGCCGGCCGCATGGCGGATCGCTCGGCCGCCCTCCTCGCTGCGGGCGCGGTCGTCGTCGCGCTCATGCCCGTCCTCTACGGCATCGATCGCTTCCAGGCCCACTTCGCGCTCTACCGCGGCGGGCTCCTCTATTTCCTGCCCTGTCTCTGCTTCGGCGCGATGTACGGCCGGCTCGTCTCGCGCGCCGCGACCGAATGGGGCCGCGACGTCGGCCGCTTCTACGCGCTGAACACGCTCGGCTCCTGTCTCGGCATCCTCTTCTTCACCCTCGTCGGCTACGAGATTCCGCACGATCTCAACGCCATCCTGATCTCCCTCGGCCTGCTCGGCGTCCTGCTCGAGGTCGTCCTCGGCGGTCGGCGCAGCATCGAAGGCAACGGCTCGGCGATCGGCCCGCGCGGCTTCCAGCTCGCGATCGTCGTCAGCGCCCTCGCGCTCCTCGCGTTCGGGCTCTCGCGGCCGCATTCGGAGTCGGACCACGCGCGCACCTTCTGGGGCCGCGACGGTGTCGTCGAGATCCGCCGCGACGGGAGCCTCTGGATCGATGGGCTCTGGCATTCCCATCTCTCGAACGGCAAGAACCACATCGGGAATCCCTACAACTGGATGATGGCCGTCGCCGGCGTCCTGGCGCATACCGACGAGCCGATCTCCGACGCCCTCGTCGTCGGCAACGGCATCGGGATCACGGCCGTGACCCTGACGAAGCTCGACGGCCTCTCCGTCGACGCCTACGAGATCAATCGCACGCTCGAGCGGCTGCTCACGCTCGAGCCCGAGCGCACGCTCTATTCGGCGACCCATCCCCGCATCCGGATCCGCTGGCAGGATGGCCGCAGCGGCCTCGCCCTCGATCCGAAGCTCTACGATCTCATCATCTCCGCGCCGCTCCATCTGCGGGCGGCGGGCAGCAGCAATCTGCTCTCGCGCGAATATCTCGGACTCGTGCGGAGCCGGCTGAAACCGAACGGCGTCGTCGTGCTCTACTCGCAGGAGGGACGGCCCGAGCAGGCCGAGATCATCCGCGCGACGGTGCGCTCCGTCTTCGCCCATTCGGTCACGTTCCTCGACGGCGTGATCACGGTCGCCTCCGACACACCGATCGAGATCTCGCAGGAGCGGCTGCGCGAACGGCTCGAGCGACCGGATCCGCTCTACCGCGAGATCGCCGAGTTCGAACGCTTCCTCGCGCGCAGCAAGAAGGGCCGGCTGCTCGATCGCTTCGATGCGGAGCCGCTGCCGGTTCGCGCAGGCGCTCCGCTCATCACCGATGACCATCCGCTCGTCGAATATGCGGGGGCGGCGGCGCGGCTGCTCGGGCGGGCGGGGGCGGGGGATTAGCCGGGTTCTGCTCTTGCGATCTGCCCGCCGATGGATCGGAGCGGGATGCTGCGAAGTGTCTCGCTCTCCCGTATGGGGCGACTCTGGTGAGGTGTTGGAACGGTGCTTGCCGAGGATCGATGGTCGGATGGACTGCCGCCGAGTCCGCCTCGTCTTGCGCTTCGAGCCGCCGATCATGGGCTTGTGCGCGATCCGGGAACCGTCGAGAGCGACGAGGCGTCTCGAAAATTCGAGTACTCGCGAGAACGATTCGAGCCCGGCGGCGACCCCTCAGAGAAACGCCGCCGTCGTCCCCCCGAGCGGCATCGCCGGCCCGCCGAGCTTGCGATGATCCCAAGATCTCACGCGCACCGGATCGATCCGAACGATCACGCGCTTGTTGAGCATCATCTCGACGAACGGCTTCATCTTCTCCTCATACGGCCCGTTGTACCGCTCCCAGACGCTGACGCCGGCCGCCCAGTATTCGGGATCCGTGTTGTCTTCGATGATATGCGCCGTCCCCTCGACGGAGACGCCGCGCAGCTGGTCGTAGGTCAGGCCGGCTTCGACCATGCAGGCGATCTTCGGATCGCGGCGCAGGTTCTTGACCTTCTGCGACTTCGTCTTCGTCTCGAAGTAGATCTTGCCGTCGACGAGCCCGTACCACATCGCGACGAGATGGGGCATGCCGTTCGGGCCGATCGTCGCCATCGTCGCCGTGCGGCCCTGCTCGATGAAGGTCGCGATCTCGTCCGGTGACATCACGATCTGGCCGCGCTGATTGACTCCCACTTTCGATCTCCTGCTCTCTCGGCGCTGCACGAGCGCGCTCGGGTTCCGGGCTGCGATGGCGGAGTCTAACGGAGCTTCTAATCTCGGTCGGCCCGCGCGCCGGGCGCATGCGTCTCGAAGGAGGTCCGGATTCCATGGCCGAACGCCCCGATCATCTGCGCGGCAAGGTCCTCGTCGTCACCGGCGCGGCGAGCGGCTTCGGCCGGGAGCTCGCCCGGCTCGCGGGCGGGCGCGGGGCGCGCGTCGTCCTCGTCGATCTGCCCGGGGCGCCGCTGGAGAAGACCGAGGCGGAGCTTCGCACGGGCGGAGCCGAGGTCTTCGCGATCGCCGCCGACGTGACGAGCCTGCCGCAGATGCGGGCGATGGCGGCCGGCGCGCTCGCTCGATTCGGTGTCATCGACGTGCTCGTCAACAACGCCGGGACCATGCCGCTCGCGTTCTTTGCCGATCATGAAAAGGCAGCCGACGCCTGGGATCGCTGCATCGAGGTCAACTTCAAGGGCGTGCTGCATGGCATCGCCGCCGTCCACGACACGATGATCGCCCGCGGCCGCGGCCATGTCGTCAACGTCTCTTCGATCTACGGCAACCATCCGAACGCCGGCTCCGGCGTCTACGCCGCGACGAAGGCTGCCGTCAACGTCCTGTCCGAGACGCTGCGCATCGAATCGCAGGGGCGCATCAAGGTCACGATCGTCCGGCCGACCGGCGTCCCGACGACGGGCCTCGGGCAGAGCGTCGTCAACGGCGGCGCGATCGTCGGGATCCTCGGGCATCACGGCGAGTCGTTCATGAAGAACATCGCGGGCTATTTCGGGGGGACGCTCGAGCCGGAGCAGGGCGACCCCGACTCGATCCGCTATTGGGCGATCCGGCCCGAAGAGCTGGCGAGCCAGATCCTCTACGCGATCGATCAGCCCTGGGGCGTCTCGATCTCGGATCTGACGGTGCGCGCGTCGGGCGAGGAGTTCGTGCTGTAGAGTCGGCGGCGAACCCGGGCCCGGAGAGCGCGCCGATGCATTTCACGACGACCTTCCTGCGCGGCCTCGGCGTCGTGCTCCCGATCGGGCTGACGCTCTATCTCGTCGTCTGGTCCGTGCGCATGGCCGAATCTTTGATGAAGCCGCTCGCGCTCTGGATGATGCCGAGCGCGGCGGACTACGTGCCCGGGAGCGGGCTCGTGCTCGGGATCGTCTTCGTCTACCTGACGGGACTGCTCGTCCAGCTCTTCGTCGTCGAATGGCTCGTGCGCCTCGGTCAGCGGATTCTCGAGCGAACGCCGCTCGTGAAGAGCATCTACAGCGCGCTCGACGATTTCGTGAGCTATGTCTCGCGGCGACCTTCGGAGACGGCTTCGCGCGTCGTGAACGTCGAGCTGGCCGAGGGGCTCTCGCTCGTCGGCTTCATCACCGATCTCGATCCCGTCGCACTGCGCGCCCCGGGCGATCCCGACGATCGCGTCGCCGTCTACCTGCCGATGTCGTATCAGCTCGGCGGCTACACCGTGCTGCTCCCCCGCGATCGCCTGCGCCCCCTCGATCTCGGCGTCGAGGACGCGATGCGGCGCGTACTGACGGCGGGCGTCGGCGGCCGCAGCGGGAACTGAACCCTCGCCGTCAGCCGACGACGACGATCGGCGGCCCCGCCAGGATGAAGTGCACGCCCTTCGGATCGAGCATGTAGGCGACGTCGGGGGCGACGTCCGTGACGTTCTCCTCGGCGCGCAGGGAGTAGGCGAAGGTCGCGACGTCGGCGAACCACTGCTCGGTGACCCCGTCGAAGGGCGCGCCGTCGTGCAGCCCGTGGTTCTGGTCGTAGGCGAGGATCGGGTCGCGCAGGGCCGGCAGGCGCTGGAAGAGGCCGCCGTGGTGATTCTTCCAATGGGCGTGGAACGGAGCGAATGCGAGCGCGGGATTTCGGCGCAGGATGCAGATCAGCTTCGCCCCGGCGCGCTCGCGGCCGGGGCCGGAGAGGATCGGCTCGGGCTCGGCGGTGACGACGGAGAGCGCGCCGTCCGTGAAGAGGCGCGCGCGCAAGGGCGCCCGTGCGGCGGCGAGCGCCGGATCGCGCTCGAAGGCGGCGAGGGCGGCTTCGCTCTCGAACCAGCGGACGTCGACGCCGTCGAAGCCCGCATCGTCGACCTCGAGGGCATGACGTTCGCGGTCGTAGTCGGCGGCGAGGCGGGGGTTCAGCTCGTAGCGGCGCAGATGGGTTCGGCCGGCGTCGCTCTCCGCGATCGCGGCGGCCCATTCGTCCCGCCAGCGGCGATGGAATTCGGCGGCGGAGAGGCCGGGCGCGCGGCGGACGAACTCGAAGACCTTGATGCCCATGGACGCCTCCTGTCGGGGGACGACGCGGAGCGTGGCACGCTCGCGCGGGCTCCGCCCGCTCGGCCCGCGAGCGGCCGATCCGGCCCGGGACCTCGTGCTTCGGCGGGTGGTCGCGCGCACGCCGCTTCGTCTAACGTCGGGCGCATGTCATTCCTCCTCATCGATCGCCCCCGTCCCCATGTCGCCCTCTTGACCCTGAACCGGCCCGAGCGCATGAACGCGATGGCCTTCGACGTCATGCTGCCCCTGCGCCGCGCGATCGAGGAGATCAGCGTCGACAACGACATCCGCGTCGTCGTCCTGACCGGCGCGGGCGAGGGCTTCTGCTCCGGGGCCGATCAGGCCGACGCCGGTGCACCGCCGCATATCGACGGTCTCACGCCCGTCACGATCGCGCTGCGCGCGCTGCAGGTCCTCGACGACGTGATGCTCGCGCTGCGCGACATGCATCAGCCCGTGATCGGTGCGATCAACGGCGCGGCGCTCTGCGGCGGGATCTGCCTCTCGCTCGGCTGCGACATCCGCGTCGCCTCGCGGAGGGCGTATTTCCGGGCGGCCGGGATCAACAACGGGCTGACGGCGAGCGAGCTCGGGCTCAGCTATCTGCTGCCGCGCGCGATCGGCCAGGCGCGGGCCGCGGAGCTGATGCTGACGGGGCGCGATTTCGATGCAGTCGAGGCCGAGCGCATCG